>DATGJV010000058.1:0-3514 GCA_035295005.1 Ktedonobacteraceae bacterium
CCAGTTCGACCGTCGCGACGATGCCTTCCACTGGATGCGCATAGTAGTTGTCTTCTGCTCCCTGAGACAGGGCAACCTCCATACGGATGAAGCGTCCATTTTCGGGGGCATCTTCTGGACTGCGATAGCCTGCCGTCCACGGATAGACCACCACCGAAGCAAGATCGGTAATCTGGCGTTTCGCCAGAGCTTCCTGGAAAGTGGAATCGGCAAGGATTGCCTCCGCCGCAGCGAAGACTTCTGGATAGGTTAAAGCTGGCTGCACGTCTGTACGCTCGCGCCACGAGCGAATCGCGGTTGCATTCAAATCAACCAGGGCTTCAACGGTGACACGGCGTTCGTGGTCGCGCATGACCACAAACACCGCACGGGGTACCGTCTGTCCAGGTTGATACGTAAGAACATCGTCTTTGGGCGGTTCCTGCAAGGTGTACGCCATCAAGCGCGTCCTCGCAGAAATGCGTCCCGATTCCATAAGGATACGAGTCGTCTGAGCGATCTCCTCCTCTGACAACGGGTCGAGAGGATGGCGCGTCTGGTGATCGAGATGAGTCGCAGTATTCCGGGTAGGAAGTGACATTCATAGCTCCTTGTTTCACTATTTCGCATAAGCAACACGCTCTGGTACTTTTCATCACAACAATTATCAACATTACCCATAGCACAGGTAATTGTCAATAAGGAAGTACCTGTGAAGGAACATGTAGACAGGCAATAATTCACAAAGCCTGGAAAAAGTACCTCTACCTATTGACAAATGGAAATTTTTCGGGAATACTATCAATATATTCCGATAATTTTTCTGAAACTTTCAGAGGAGGAGGCCAGTTTCTTTCAGAAAATGAATCAAACATCTTCCAAACGTAAAACTATTGCGGAGATTGCAGCGAAAGCCGGGGTATCTGTCCCCACCGTTTCGCGGGTCTTGAATAACCGTCCTGATGTCGCGCCGGATACTCGAGAGCGGGTAGAGCAGGTAATCAAAGAAAGCGGTTTTATACACAGCCGTGTGAAGAACGCTCTGAAAGGGAGTAGCGGCATCATAGACATGCTGGTACCGGACCTTGCTACCCTCTACTCGGTTGAAATTGTGAGCGGCGTCGAGGAAGTTTTAGAGCGCACAGAGCTACGATTGGCACTCTCGTTCACCCATATCTCGTTACAATTTGAGCAACGCTGGCTTGCCAAAGTAATGGATGGAGCGACTGACGGGGCTATTCTTGTCCTCGCCCACGGCCAATCGAAGCGCCTGGATATGCTGCTACGCAACAAAATTCCGTTCGTCGTTGTAGACCACCGGGGAGAACTGGGAGCGGATGTTCCCTCCGTGGGGGCAACCAACTGGCTGGGTGGGCGCACGGCAACAGAGTATTTACTCTCACTTGGACACCGGCGCATCGCGATTATCAGCGGCGATAAGACATTGCGCTGTAGCAGGGATCGCATAGCAGGGTACCGGGCGGCGCTGGAAGATGCCGGAGTTCCAGTCGTACCTGAATATATTCGTCCAGGCGGATTTGTGCAACAGACGGGCTACGAGCAGACCAACGCACTGTTAGACCTGCCCCAACCACCCACGGCCATTTTCGCGGGCAGCGACACACAGGCGCTTGGCGTCTACAGCGCATTGCGCAGTCGTGGTTTGAGCATCCCCAACGATATGAGCGTTGTTGGCTTCGACGATGTCTCCATCGCGTCAGCTATCACACCGGCATTGACAACGGTACGTCAACCATTGATGGAAATGGGGCGAGTCGCGACTACCATGTTACTGCGCCTGATAGCGGAAGAACCGCTCGATAGCAAGCGCGTTGAGCTAACGACAAGTTTGATTGTGCGCGAATCATGTGCACCTCCTGGAGGCGTATAAAAACGGATACCTCTTGCATGGCTTGCGGTATCCGGTCAACCAGACACATACTACAAAACGAAAAGGAGGGAAAAGAGCTTTTACCGTGACCCCTGTGAGCCGCAATGAATGCGGTTTGTCATGCTTTTACGCAAAGATATACGCCTGTATGCTTTGCTTGACATCATGACATGAACTCGTGCGTACAGAGCGAAACAGAACTGGCAGACGCAGATGCCAGGGAGGCAGAAAGATGCAAGACAAAGTATCACGCCGCACTTTTCTACAGGTAGCAGGAGGGGCTGTGCTGTCAACATCGCTAGCAGGATGCTTCGGTGTTGGTGGCAGTCAAACAACAACTGGAAACAATAGCGCGACCATTTCCATCTGGGATATCCGTACCGGCAGCGAACAGCAGGTAGTGCAGGCTATGGCGAACTCATTTAATGCTGCACACGCCAACATTCACGCAGCCGTCAGCTTCTTTCAGAACGATCCCTACAAGCAAAAGTTGCAGGTTGCGATGGGGGCGCATAACCCGCCGGATATCTTCTTCGGCTGGGGCGGCGGCGTCCTCAAAAGTTATATAGATGCAAACGATGTCTACGACATGACCAACGACCTCAATGCGGACTCCAGCTGGAAGAACAGGTTTCTCCCCGCGGTTATGTCAAGCGTGACCTTCAACAACAAAATTTATGGCGTCCCCAACAGCGGTATGCAACCAGTATTGTTCTTTTACAACAAGGACGTTTTCAGTAAATACAACCTGTCTGCTCCGCAAAGCTGGAACGATTTGCTCCATGTCATCACCACATTGAAACAGCACAACGTTATCCCCATCGCGCTGGCTGGCGGGAGCAAATGGCCGTACCTGATGTACGAAGAATACCTGGTTGATCGCTATGGCGGGCCTGGGGCCTTCGATGCCGTTTTCGCCAATCAGTCAAATTCGTGGTCGCAAGATGCCTTTATGAAGGCCAATGCCGCTATTCAGCAACTCGTGAGTATGGGGGCATTCGGTGCAAATTTTGCCTCGGTGATCGCGGACACGAACCAGGATGCGGCGCTGGTCTATACAGGGAAAGCCGGGATGATGTTACAGGGAAACTGGAATTTCCCCGTGTTTGTGACAAACAGTCCCCAGCTTGTACAGAGCGGAAAGCTTGGCTGGTTCACCTTCCCCGCCGTTGAAGGAGGCTCTGGCGACCCCAAAAACATTGCGGGCAACCCCTGCAATTACTACTCCATTGCCAGCGCCGCCAAATCTCCGCAGAATTGCGTCACCTATCTGAAAAGCTCGGTTCTCAGCACCGACAACGTCAATAAATTGATTGCGCTGGGCGATGTCCCACCGGTGCAAGGCATCGCATCGCAGTTAGCGAATGCGCCAAACGGCGACTGGCTGCAATTCAATTACCAGTTAGTGCAGAACGCGCCTCATTACCAGTTATCCTGGGACCAGGCATTATCACCTCAAGCTGCTCAGGCACTATTGACCAATCTCGATCAGTTGTTCCTGAAACAGGTTTCGCCGCAACAGTTTTCAGATAACATGAACAAAACCATCGGCACGTAGAGGTTCGATTTATCGCACCCGCCTGGCACGAGCGCAGCAATGTGCCAGTCACTGTATAGATAATAGAAACGTGACTCGACATTGCT
>DATGJV010000059.1:0-3245 GCA_035295005.1 Ktedonobacteraceae bacterium
TGGTAATATTTGAGAATTAACAGAGCAGATTGAAGAACCTGAAAACAGGTAAGAGAGAGAAATAATCATGCATGAAATTGGTCGTATTAAACAGGTACAGATACAACCCTCCCCACTCAAGGTGGAGTCGGATAATTTCACCTACTATAACCCGGCCCCATTGTTAGTAGTTGAGAGCCTTGAGCTGACACCAGATGGCGTTTTTGGCATTACAGCACAGCAAAAACGAGTGATAGATGTGCATCATGTAGACCATCCGTCATCGGGTAATCATCATGGCACAAATGGCGTTTCATTCGGCTTTACCAGCCACTATGAGACGATGCGGGCTCAATTTGGCGAGCATATAAAGGATGGTTGCGCTGGGGAGAATATTCTGATAGAGAGAGATGGAATCATCACACTCGCGGATTTAGGGAGCAATATAGCAATACAAAGCGAGGAGACAGGACAATTTGTCTATCTCACGAAATTTAAGGTAGCAGCGCCATGCGTCGAGTTCAGCCAGTACGCCGCCAATCACGGTTTGCCGCTTGAGGCAGCGCCCTTGAAAGCAACGCTACAATTCCTCCATCAAGGTCGGCGCGGTTTTTACGCGACGGCAATAGCCCAGGAAACGCCCGTACTGGTGAAGGCTGGCGACAGGGTGTTTGTGATAGATGAGGACATATCTTTTGACCGGTAAAAGCGACTATTCAGCATTGACAAAGAAGGAGTATAAAAATCTTGGTAGACTTCAACGAGATGCTTAAAAAGCGGATTGTCTATAAAATCCCTGGGATGGAACAGGTCAGGAGAGTTGAGAACAGGGCATATAAGATTGTGGATGGAGCGAATCTCATGCTGGATGTCTACTACCCGACGGATATGCGGGATGGGGAGCAACGTCCAGCGGTGTTATTTGTACACGGTCTGGGGCCAGCCCAACTCGTAGAGCATATCAAAGATAGTGGGCAATACGTCTCGTGGGGGCAATTGACAGCTGCGAGTGGCCTGATTGCAGTAACTTTCAACCATCGCTCGCCAGATGAACACGTCTCATTGATGGATGTTGCAAACGATGTTGATGACCTGGCGGAATACGTGCGTGAACATGCCAGAGAGTTGCAGATTGACAGGGAGAAGTTAGCTATCTGGGCGTGTTCTGCTGGTGTCCCTCTTGGTGTACGATCAGCACTGCGTGGCACACCGGCATTTGTGAAGTGCCTGATTACCTATTATGGCCCTCTCGACATGGCACTACTGAAGGGTGAGTGGGAATTGACTGAAGATGAGATTCGCGAATTTTCCGCGATAACTTATCTGGAGGAGTCAGCCGAGAAACTGGCCCCGATGTTCATCATCAAAGCAGGTATTGATCACCCCGCCATCAATGCCTCCATTGACTCGTTCATCAAAGAGGCAAGTGCGAAGAACGTGACCCTCGATTTTATGACCCATCCAGGAGGACACCATGCTTTTGATGTCCTGGACGATGTTGCACGTTCGCATGAGATCATTAAGAGGACAGTGGAGTTTACAAAAAACTATCTGATTGGCACATCAGCCTCGAATAGCTAAACTTCTTGATTATGTCAACTGAAAATTTCAGGTAAAAAGAAACCGGTGCAAACCCTTGCACCGGTTTCTTTTTACCTGTACTCCTACTCCCCATAAGGAACCCAGATGTTCTTAACCTGAGTAGACTCGCGCAAGAACTCTTCACCCTCGCCCTGAACAGGGTCAAGCCAGTTACGAGAGTGACCATAGTTGACCCATGTACGCTTCATATTGCCAGCCGAAGCCATCTCTATGCGACGGGAACCTTCAGACGTGCCAAAGTACCACATAGAATCAACATCGTCGTGGTCGCCCAAGACCTGAGCGAGTGCGTCCCTCTCGCCCGTCACAATATTGACAACTCCTACTGGCAAGTCGGAGGTCTCAAACACCTGATAACAATCTGTGGCGCTCAGGGGAGATTGCTCCGAAGGAATAACTACAATGGTGTTGCCCATTGCAATGGCTGGCGCTACCAGCGAGATAAAGCCCAGCAATGGTTGCTCATCAGAACAGGCGATACCAATGACGCCAATGGCCTCTTTCATCGCCAGCGTGACGCCGCGCAACGGTGGGCGATGAACTGTTCCCTCGTATTTATCTGCCCACGCCGCGTAAGTGAACAGGCGAGACAGCGAGGCTTGCACTTCGGCAGCAGCATCCTCGTAAGCACGGCCCGTTTGTTGGACAATTCTACAAGCAAATTCATCTTCACGTATCGCCAGATTCTCCGCCATGTAATAGAGTATTTGAGCGCGAGTATGCGTTGTACTATTCGCCCAACCACTCGCGGCATGAGCAGCTTCTACCGCATTACGAATATCCTTGCGGTTGCCTTCGCCGACCTGTCCTATAACGTGATGTTGTGGATCATACACATCGCGACTATAACCAGAGTCCGGGCGTACCTGCTTGCCCTTAATAAACATCTTGGGCGTGCGGTCAATCGGCGGCAAGTTCATGGAGAGAGTTGGCACATTGTGGCCGTTTTCGTGTTGTTCATCACCTTCGGTCGCAACAAATTGTGTGCCAACAGGAGTAATTCCATTGGAAGCAGGAGCAACAGATTGATCTATCCGCTGTATTTTCCATGATGGACGCACGTATTCATAGAGACCTTCTTTGCCGCCTTCGCGCCCATAGCCACTTTCGCGATAGCCGCCGAAGCCGCTGGAAGCATCAAATATGTTAGTGCAATTGACCCAGACAGTGCCGGCTTTCAGCTTTGGTGCGACATCAAGGGCAAGGTTGATGTTGTCACTCCACACGCTGGCGGCCAGACCGTAGCGCGTATTGTTGGCGAGCGCAACCGCCTCAGCAGGAGTGCGAAATGTCATGGAGACAAGGACGGGGCCGAATATCTCGACCTGAGCAATGGTAGTAGCTGGCGAGACATTGGTAAAGAGCGTCGGTGGGAAGAAGTAGCCCTCCGTCGGACAAGCCCACGAAGGTTGCCACATGACCGCTCCCTCATCAACACCTTGCTTGACCAATCGCTGTATCTCTTGTAATTGACCTGGAGAGACGATTGCTCCAATGTCCACTGCCTTGTCTAGCGAATCGCCGATACGCAGTTTCTCCATACGGGCGCGTAGTTTTTCGATCAGGCGATCAGCAATGTTTTCCTGTACCAGCAGTCGCGAACCGGCGCAACAGACCTGCCCCTGATTGAACCAGATGGCATCTACCACGCCCTCTACGACGCT
>DATGJV010000060.1:0-3579 GCA_035295005.1 Ktedonobacteraceae bacterium
CTCACACCATCTCATCCTAATATTGTCTCTAATCCTTCATTGCCCAGTTACCCTACCATTACTCCTCCATCCAATCCAATGGTGATGGCGCAGATGGGAGTACCAGCCGTAGAACCAGAACATACTATGAAAGTTGCTGAGCCGACTGAGTATGCCGCGCTTACCAGGAATGGGGAAGAAAAGAAACAGTCGCCCCTTGTTTCCCGGCGCGGACTGCTAATCGGCATCGTTGGAATTGTCACAATTGCTGCCAGTGGCACGATCTTCGCGCTGGCGGAAAAAACCAGCATCTTCCCGCATCCAGCGCCTACTAAGACAACTGATCATCAACTTACACAGCAACCTACCGCACCCACTGCACCCGCGACGAAAATTGCCCAGTCACCGACGACGCAGCCTACGGCAACGCCATCGCCCAGGCCCGCGCCGACGCAACAACCCACGACACCGCCTCCACCTACGGTACATACGTACTTTACCTATCCAGGACCAGCCCAAATGTATACCGTGGCGTGGTCGCCTGATGGCACAATGATTGCTACCGCGGGAAATGGCTCCACTATCGAAATACTAAACGCATTATCCGGCACCCTCCTATTCTCACTCAATACAGGAACGTCCACCGTTTACTCGGTAGCCTGGTCGCCTGACACCCAACGCATTGTCACCGGGCAAGGTGATGGCTCGATTCAAATTTGGGATGCGGGGAACGGTAGTAATCTCGCCAATTGGCCTACCCAGAGCGGCCAAATCAACTCGGTAGCCTGGTCGCCCAACGGCAGCTATATTGCTTCGGGCAATGGTGATAAAACAGCGAAGGTCTGGGATACCGGCGGCAACTTGATTACGAACTACGCCGGACATGTACATTATGTCAACTCAGTGGCGTGGTCGCCCGACAGTTCCTCTGTGGTTTCGGGCGGTGGCGACGCTACGGCGCAGGTGTGGTCTGCCATGTCTGGGACGCCTATTACAACATACCGGGGACATTCCGACATTGTTGTCTCCCTGTCATGGTCGCCCACACCTGGAAGTACACATATCGCATCAGCCAGCAACGACAAAACTGTTCAGGTATGGGACGCAAATACCGGACAGAATTACCAGATTTACAGAGGACACAGTAGTGTGGTTAACGCGGTAGCATGGTCACCTGATAGTTCTCGCATCGCTTCGGGGAGTCGTGACAGCACCGTTCGGGAGTGGAACGCTGCTTCGGGTCAAACGCTGCTCACCTATACAGGACACACCGCGCCGGTCGAGGGCGTCACATGGTCATCCAATAGCACAAAGATTGCCTCGGCTAGCGACGATGGGACGGTCAAAGTGTGGCAGGCGATATGAGAATTATGAAATCGGAAATTTGTAATTTTCAATTTTTCTAATCTAATTGGCGCGTTCTTTATTGACAAATGAGAAGTGACCGACTACAATTAAGAGAGACTTAGAGGCTTCACGTTACGATTAGGAGGCAGTTTCATGGCTGTTGTACATCCTGACTTTTATCGTCATGAGAACCTTATCCGCAAATCAATACAGATACCCTCAACGCAACACAAAGAGCTAAAGGCTCTTGCCGTTGAGCTAGAATCTTCGTTAGGAGACGTTGTGGAAACGATTATGGAACTAATGCAGCAAGATAATTTTCAACAGGTCAAAGCAGCAATCCTTCAGAAACGCGAACAAACCCTCACCGCCCTCGCCCACACCCTCGATGAAGCCTACGCCTATCTCGGTTCCCTCCCAGAAACACTCGATGAAGCTCGATTCTTTTTTGAAGCCGGCCATGAAGGCATGGTTGCGTAGGCGATGTGATTTGTAAGGGTAACTCCTTGCACATCGCCTGAGCGAAGCTAGACGACTCCTTGCATTCTTCCTGAGCGAGAGCTAGACGCGCTAGTGGCGTTGGAAGAATGTTTAAGAGCAACCGCTAGCGGCGTTGGCGATGTGATTTGTAAGGGTATGTTTGCATGAGTAGTGAGGCGAGGCCAACACCGCCCAGCCCCCAACAATCTAGACATCACGATTCCAATGCAATGCCAAACAATCTCAGGCGTGGCGAGATTTGGGACGTGAACTGGTCTCCCGGACGCGGAGCCGAGCAACAGGGGATAAGGCCCGCGTTGATCATCCAGAATGATCGCGGGAATGCATCTCTATCTTATCCACTCACCATCGTTGCCTCAATGAGTCGCACCGAGCGCGAATTGCCGCTCCATGTGCGCATTGCCCCCACGGAAGAGAATGGTCTGACCGATTATACCGATGTGAAATGCGAGCAGGTCATGACCATTGAAAAATCACGCCTGTTGCGCCGCCGTGGTCTCATTACCAACGAAGAACTTGGCCGCGTTGATCTGGCATTGAGGCTAAGCCTTGATTTGATTAATTGAGAACAGCAAAACACCCGCTTCTGTTTTGCTGTTCTCAATGGTGACCACGAATATGCTTATTATGTCCATGCCCACCACCATCCCCATGTCCATGTCCGTGACCATCTCCACCTCCACGCCTATGGCTTCCGCCAGTATAGTGCCCAGGTGGCCTTATCGGCGCTACTGCGCCGGTCGTTGTGACTGTACTCGAACCTTTGGGATGATTGCCAGTATTTGGCGTAGGTGTTACAGTCACAGTTACGGGCGTGTGCCTGTTCACAAATTGCACGCTGGCACCCAGTGCTGCGGGAGCGGCGGAATGAATACCATTGAAAGAAAGCGTCAAACCCAGCGTCAACGGAATGATAAACAGGAAGAGCAGTGCCGCGAACGCCACATATGCAGGGTGAACCTTATGCCCACGAAGGCTGGGCGACCATACTAGATTGCGTGATCCGAACGGCGAGGTTGTATGAGTCGCTGCATAGTAGCGGATTGAGGGTGCCGTTAAATGCAGTTGTTGTATATGCTCCTGCGCCACGCTCGCCTCTGCAACTGAGGCAGAAAAAGCTTTCGCCATCTGGCCCACGGACTGGAAACGTTGCTGTGGGTCTTTTTCCAGCGCACGCAGAATGACGTTTTCGACCGCCGCCGGTATAGCGGGATTGAGTTGCGATGGCGGCTGCGGGATTTCTTGTAGATGTTTCCAGTAGATCGCCATTGGCGTCTCACCGTGAAAGGGAACCTGACCGGTGAGCATCTGGTAGAGCAAGATACCCAGCGCATAAATATCGCTGCTACACGTGGCTGGCTCCTCTGATAATTCCGGGGCCATATACTCTGGCGTACCTATCAGGCAGCCTGTTTGCGTCATGTCATGTTCATCTGACAGTGACTTTGCGAGGCCAAAATCGGCAAGGTAGACGTATTTCCCCTCGTGTAACAGCACATTTGAAGGTTTAATATCGCGGTGGATAATGCCGCGATCATGAGACCATTGTAATGCCTCAGCAATTTGTGTAAAGAGAGCCACGGCCTCAGTCAAAGACAACGGCCCATGATGCAGGCGGTGGCGCAACGTGCCATCTTTCACATAGGGCATGGCAACATAGCACCATGCTTCATCTTCACCATATTCAAATACCTGTAAAATATGACGGTGTACCAGCTGCTCCAACGCCTGCACTTCATGCTGGAAGCGTTT
>DATGJV010000061.1:0-5715 GCA_035295005.1 Ktedonobacteraceae bacterium
TTTCTCGCGCACGGCGGCAACTCCAACATTCCCTCTGGGAATATGCGAAAGAAAGAGGATACGTGAAGGCAAACGCTTCATAAGGCTGCATGTTGCTGCGCTCGTGCGAGAGAACACCATGAAGTGCGTTTGCCAATGGGAGCTATGAGTTGCACCCCCACATGCTACCGGATCGCGAGGGCGCTATGAATTGCACCCCTACACTTCTTGATGGGTGCGACTGTGCTTATCTACTTCGGTTGCGGCAGCACCTCGTTTTAAGGTAAAAATAAATGTGCTGCCTTCACCGGGAATACCCGTACTTTCGACCCAGATGCGTCCACCCATCGCCCCCACCAGTTGTTTGCAGATTGACAGCCCCAGACCGGCACCGCGAGTGGGACTATTCATATCGCGTTCGAGTCGCACAAAACGCTCGAAGAGTCGCTCTTGAAATTCTGGTGGCACCCCTGAACCATGATCTTGTACATAGACTGTCACCCATTCACCACCTACAGTAGCGTGTATCTCAATGCTGCTACCTGCTGGAGAATATTTGAGCGCGTTACTACAGATATTCAACAATATCTGACCCAGGCGCATCGAGTCAGCCACTACAAATGTTTCGGCGGGAATCTTTAGCTCTACTTTCCGCTTTTCGCGTCGCACAGTGGCATCCAGAATCTCCAAAATGTGATTTGCAGCATGGGTAAGTGACACATTATCCAGACGCGCACTCTCAATATCTGCCTGCACCCGATTAGCATCCATAATGTTGCTTACCATCAGCGTCAATTCATCGCAACTACGATGGGCCTTCGCGATAAATTCGGCACGTGTATCAGGAGAAAGTGTCAGATTGTACTCATTGAGCAACTCAATGTAACCCTGTACAGCAGTCAGGGGAGTACGCAGTTCGTGGGAGGCCGTCATAATAAACTGGTCTTTCAGTTTGTCCAACTCTTTCTGGCGCTCATATGCTGCTCGCAATTGAATCGTGATATCGGCGTTCTCCAGGACAACAGAAAACTGATTAGCAAACATGCTCAACACCCGTTTCTCTTCCTGTGAAAAGATATGCGGGCGTGGATAGGTGAGGACGAGCATTCCAAGATGCTCTTCACCTGTGAGGAGAGGAATCCACGCAACGGGGAAACTCGGCTTCTGTGGTATACACGAAGGAATTTTGGACAACAAATCTTGCACGTCTTGTTCACTTTCACCCCCATAAAACCATGCTGACCAATCTCCCTCCTGTAATGGTTTCAGATATTCACTGTCAATAAGTTTTGCCCCTGCTCCTGTATATGCAATCTGATGTAGCGCATGATCTTGCTTATCATAGAGCAACAGTTGAGCTCCCGCCACTGTCGCGTTCGCGGCAATCTCCGTATAGAGAACCGCAACATCATGAATGGTTTCAAACGATTGCACTGGCAAGGTGCTGGCGTTGTACAGGCTATTTAATATTGCAACATGCCGACTGGCCTCAGCGTATAAACGAGCAGTTTCTATGACAGAGGCAAAACGAGCCAGGATCATATAAATCGCTTCAAAATCAGGTCCTGCGTACTGTTGATGATCGCCACGCTCGCCCAACACCAGAATGCCAATCACCTTACCCTGTGCTTTCACAGGTGCCAGTAAAGGCTCGTTACTCTCCACAAAATCAACACTCATCAGATAGCGTCCCAATCCTGTCGGCAACTCTTTCTGCGGCAGTCTTGCTTCACGTAAGAACAAGGGGCGTTTGGCGGCAGCAAGTCGCTCTATGATGCTATTATCTCGTTTTAACCAACCGATCTCTGCGTGAGCGGGAGATTCTGCCGTCTGCAAAAGTCGTTGCAGTAATCGTTGGTTAGTGGTCGTGGCTGTAGATGGATCTTTCTCCTGTAGCTGTGAAGCTAACCGGAAGTAGCCAGTCTCTTCATCCAATACAAATAAACAAACTTCTTGCGTCTGAAATGCATTGACCATTGCCAGCGTCAACAACTGCGCCGCCCCGTTCAAATCAAACTTCTCGTTCGCCATCATGCCAGGTCGGTTGATCATACGCTGGTAATGCGACATCTCGTTGAAAAATAGACGATCAGCAACAACTTTTGCCAGACCCCAGATGCATGGTGCCAGAATAGCCATCACAAAAACCACAAGAACTGTATATTCCGTTGCATGTTGCGATAGCGTTACACTACTCAGTGTTATCACGAGATAACACCCAACAATCAAGCCAACCACTCCGATCAAACATGCAACGGCACGACGAATATACATATCAAAGACGAGGAATTGATAACGCAAAATGGAGTAGCCGAGTGCAAGGGGAAACAAACCAACAGTCAAAGTACTCAGTTGTGGGTCAATTATGAGATTAGAAGAAAGCCCAAATGTCTGACGAAGTATTTCAGGAATAGCGGTTAACAAAAGGAGAGGTGCAGCAGTCAAAATCACCCCGCCGACAAAAATACGCCCTTGCTGTCGTTCACGCATTGAAGAAGTTCGCCTGTAGGATACAATTATCGTTGCGAGGATACTCAGGAGAACTATTACTGAATATATATATGAGATAGTTTGAAAAGCAGAAAATAGTTGCAGAGGTAACACTGTATAAAAACCGTTATATATCGCCGACACAACTGCCAAAATAACGAGTATAGCAATGTACAGACGAAAGAGAAAGGTATAAGAATGGGGACTTCTCTGACTTCGACTTTCTCTACTCTCAAGTCTTGCCTGTACAATTTCATGTGAGAATAAGTTCTTGGGGAAGAAAAATAACAAAATAGCCAGGAGAAGGAGTGATAGAGTAGCAGCTGTGTCGCCAATAGCTACAAGTACACCGATGCTTGCGCTAGCTCCTGTTTGTACAGTAAACACCGCTATCATTGAGCAGGAAAAACCAAATAGAAGACGTGCTATTCCTCGATCACTCGCATACAACCAGACAAGCGTGCTAACAGCAAGAAACATAAGGGCAACAAATGCGGGGAAACCGAATATCATCCATGGAAGCCAAACTGATGTGCTATTTGTGAACTCATAGGGTAAGGAGAGCATGCCATCTACAATTACAAGACAAATATAAAGTGCTACCGCCAACAAAATTACGAGAAGACGGCCTGCTCTTATACGGATCCAATGGGCATATCTCATAAAAACTCCTCCTGTATACCCCGCCACAACCTTGATACACTATAGAGCTACTCAAAGCCTAATAAAATACGTAATGGTGAAGCAACAGGCTTCTGAGCTTCTATCTTCTGAAAACAGTCATGGGCGCGATCACGGTATAGCAGACAAATACCCCATGTCGTTATTATACCCTCTTGCAATGCAGCTTTATGCTCTTCACTATCTTCATCGGCCCCGGCAGCATTCTCTTGAAGGATTCGTTCACTGTGCGCCGCAAGCACCACGGGCAACGTCTTCTTCCCTCGTGCCAGATCGGACTTGACACTTTCTGTTACCGTTCCAGGGTGTACAGCATCTTCAGTAGAGGTTTGTCCTTGCAATAGATAATACAGGTCGTGGCTATCATTGTCAAGTTGATGAGCAATACCAAGCAATTCACCCATTTCGCTAAACTGCACGCAGAGTATTTTATCGGCATCTGCCACTAAAGCGCCCATTAAACAGGCAAGGCGCATAATAGCTCCTGCTTTGCCAGCTGCGATTTCAATGCATTCTTCGTCGGTCATGTCTTCAGCGGGTCTCTGTTCCGCCAGCAAATCGCGATGTTGTCCGGCCGTCGCATGTAATGTGGAAGTTTGGAGGGTATCCAACAAGAAGAGAACTCGATCAGAGGGAATATTTTGCTGTGCAAGGGAGAGCAACGCTTGTTGTGCTAACATCAACAACGTTGTGGAGACGTTTAATGTGCGTGCTACACCAAGTTTCTGTACAACAGGTGTCTGATCTTCATCTTCAACATCATCCAGCAGGTCTAGCGCACACACAAAACACTCAATGGCTACACCGACGCTACTTACTACTGCGTCATCAATGAATGGATTGACATATTGCGCAATGAGTAGTGGTAACAAGGCCCAGTTACCTGTCGGAAGAGCGAGGGATATGCTTTTATCAGGCTGATACAACAGTTTCCCTTTTTCTTCCAATGCCTGCTGTACATCAGATCTGAGCAGAGGATGAAGCGTTGCTAAAATAAGATGTAGCCGCTCGCGAAGCAACTCTTGTTGAGCGGCATAATGACTAAACGAAGATAATCTATCTTTGCTCATGCATGAGCCAACTTTTTACCTGTTCAAACGGACATGCCCAGTTTCTACAAGGTAATTTCACTTCTAAATGGACTTATCGCTGCCACCAGGGATTAGTAGGAGCGGTACTCGAAGAGTCACCGAAAGCCAGATGTGGTACCAACCGCGCCACAATCTGGGCCACACGCGGGGAGAAGCCTTCGCGCATTATTACACTGTCCGGGTCCTGCGCCAGTTCTTGACGCAATGTTTCATCACTCGAAACGCGATGCACGAAGTCTTTGATTTGCTGCTCTTCCATCAGGAGATAATCCTTTCTTGCATAGCCTGTGTCTGGAGGTATGCATAAACCGTGTTTTCGCGTAAACAATTCACGAAAACAGCATGGAAATACTATGGGTTCGCTTTAAAGGAACATCATACGTGAGGAGCTTACAGTGCCAATTGGAGGTACATATTTAGGGGAAACGTGTAAGTGCTACTCTGCACTCACACTACAAGGGTCTGGCTGTAAGTCTACCGGGCAAACTCTGAAAGTGCAAGGCATTTTTACCACAGTATTTTCCATATATTGGAAACGAGAGTGCAGCAAGTGAACTGCACTCTCTTCCTTCATTACAGGCAACTCAGTAACTACATAGTCCTGAGCATGGGTTACTCCTGGTCAGACTACTGACCGCCAGCAGCACCTTCGACATTGACGGTTTCACCCACGCTTCTCTCAATGGCGCTGAGTTCTGCCGCTGTACCTTGCACAACCGGTCCCTTAAACCAGGTACGTGCGCTCACCAGCCACCAGATGGTGATGATGAGGAACGTCCCCAGCACGACTACCGGAGTGTAGTTGAACGTACTGAGGGAAACCGGCGTAGAGGTTGGCAGCATGAAGAGGATGGAGATAAAGACCACCCAGATCACCGCGATGATCCCGATTGGCTTACTCCACGCGCCTAGATGCCAGGGGCCAGGCTTGAACTCTTTCACAATCAAACGCAGTAAGATCGGCAACACATAGGCAACGTAGAGGCCAATCGTCGCGATAGAGGTCACGGCCACATACGCAACATACTCGAACACCGAAGGAACCGCGAGGATGAAGGCGCACGTCACCGAGAGAATGATGGCGTTGCGCGGCGTGCGTCCCCGATCAAGCTGATGCCAGAGGTTGTGGAACGGCACCGCTCCATCACGCGAGAAGGCATAGATCATACGCGAGTTCGATGTGACAGATGACATACCGCAGAAGAGCTGCGCCACAGCGATGAGCGCGAACAGTGCCGTGCCAAGAACGAAACTCAGGCGACTCTCCAGAATATACAGCACCGGATTGACGAAGCTGCTTGCCGCTACCTGCGTCGAGGTAGCCGCGATCAGGACTGGTGTAGCTGCTACGAGGCCCATCAGCAGGGCATAGCCGGCTATTGCCGAGACGACAACGGACATGACGACGCCCCAGGGTGCGCGTGTCGCTGCGCCGACTGTCTCTTCCGTCATGTGCGCTGAGGCATCGTAGCCG
>DATGJV010000062.1:0-4438 GCA_035295005.1 Ktedonobacteraceae bacterium
TTGGAACACAAATCTTACACGCCGGGAGATTTAGCAGGTGCTTTTGTAGTCGTCGCCGCAACGAATGACCAGCAACTGATCGAGGCCATCTGGTCTGAGACGCAGCAGCGTGGGCAACTGGTGAACATCGTAGATGTGCCAGCATACTGCAACTTCATCGTACCTTCGATCTTGCGACGTGGACAACTGACTATCGCCGTCTCGACCGAAGGGGCCAGTCCTGGACTTTCCAAACGTATCCGTCAAGAACTGGAAGCACACTTCCCCCCCACGTATGGGACATACATACAACTGGCCTCAATTGTGCGCAAACACCTGCGCTCAAGTGGCGTTTCATATCAACAACGCGACGATTTCTTTGGCGACTTCTTCGACTCCGATGTACTGGCGCATATCGTCTCAGGTGATGTAGAGCAGGCCCTTGCAACGACTGAGGATTTACTACAACGCTACGACATCGCGCTACCAGCATCCGCTATTGCGTCAAGACTTCAGGAGGATATGACATTATGTCAATAGCTATACGTGAATATATTCATAATCTGGATAAAAATAGTACAGATATTATAGATACCATAGATAACGACGTGTTCGCGGACAACAGGCAAGCATCACGTGGCAAAGTCTACCTCGTCGGTGCGGGACCCGGCGACCCTGAATTGCTCACACTCAAGGCGGTACGCTGTCTGCGCCAGGCCGATGTTGTGATGTATGATCGGCTCATCAACACTGCCATTCTTGAGGAAGCACATCCCAACGCGGAATTCATTTTTGTCGGTAAAGGTCCCGGTTGCCACACCATGAAACAGAAGCAAATCAATGCCCTGCTTATCACCCACGCGCAACTTGGTCGTACTGTGGTACGCCTCAAAGGCGGTGACCCGTTCGTCTTCGGGCGCGGAGGCGAAGAGGCGTTGGCCCTTCAGGCCGTGGACATTCCTTTTGAAATTGTGCCGGGCATCAGTTCGGCCATCGCAGTTCCCGCTTATGCTGGCATACCAGTCACACATCGTGAAGTCGCCTCTTCGTTCACTGTCGTGACCGGTCACGAAGACCCACACCATGCTTCTACCGTCAACTGGGAGGCATTAGCCACCATTGGCGGCACGCTGGTCTTCCTGATGGGTGTCACAAAACTTTCGTACATCACGCAACGTTTATCGGAGGCTGGTCTTTCACCGGATACTCCGGCAGCAATTATTCAGCAGGGAACTGTTGACCAGCAGCGCGTAGTTACGGGTTCGCTGGCAACGATTGCCGAACAGGCGGTACGTGAGCATATTCTATCACCAGCCATTGTGGTTATCGGGGCAGTCGTGAACCTACAGGCTGCGCTTACATGGTTCGAGGCCACAACTAACAGTGCAAATACGCAAGAACTCCAGGGGGGAAAGAGATGAATCTGCTTGTCAGTTGCATTTCTACACAACATTCAACGCTCAAACAGCATTGGACGGCGACACGCGAGGAGATCGCCTGTCCCGTGTCGGTGCTGGGCAGCTTTCAAAAGCCCCAGGCAGGGCAACAGGGCTTACTCTGCCTGCTCGACGAAAAGGGGCAACCGCAGAAAATGCTTGAGATGCTCACACCCGCCGGTATGGTACATTCCAACCAGGGCATCTTTGTCGCGACGCCATCAAGCATCCATGAAATTGGTCATGACCTGTCGCTCAAACGTCAAGACGCCGTGAGTTTGCCGCTCTTCAATCTGCTCCATTCGCTCTCGCGTACACAGCACGGCTATTTAGCGGCAAGCAGTGGCACCGATACCATCATCGAATTTGACGAAGATGGGCAACAACTCTGGAGCTGGTGCGCTCTCGACCACGGCTTCATCCTGACGCCCACCGGTGAAGCACGCGAGTTAGATCAATCGGCAGACCACCGTGGGACGAAATATGGGACGCTCACGCAAACAACCCATATCAACTCCGCGGCGGAATTGCCCGATGGCACCATCCTGGCCTCGCTCTTCCACCAGGGCATGGTTATCGCCATTGACCGTGCAAGCGGCAACTGGCATACGGTCCTGGAAGGACTCGATCACCCCCACGCCATCCGCATCCTTGATGCCCGACACATCACACTTGCCGATACGGTACGCGGTCGCGCTTTGATGCTCAGCCTCGATGAAGACCTCAAAGGCCACATCGAGTCCGAAGTGTTTGCCGATACCGAATGGCTGCAAGATTGCCAGTACTATATAGATTACGACCGCTGGATACTCGTTGACGGCAAACATTCTCGCGTCACCGTCAAAAGCGGCCCCTCCGGCAGCAAAACGCTCTTCCAGTTCGACCTCAATCCTGAATGGCGATTGTACGAGGCGCTGATAGTGTAATGTGAGCGCCGCCAGGGTACCCGCAGAGCTTTCTTACGGGCCTTTTATTTCGCACGCGGACTTCGCGTTATCCCATTCCTCTTGCAATGTGTAGGGATGTCCATTAAACAGCACGTCGCCGCCATGATATTTCAATGGGCCATACGAGGTTGAACAGAGGTCGCCTATTTCAGCGCCGTGGCTGTTATACCAGGCATTACCCAGCGGATCGGTTGCCGCCTCATTCTGTTCATGGGATGTGGAGTCTATGACGTTATCCGCTTGCGGGTCGTGGTTGGGGCTATCGGGCGTACCACACAAAACGTCGGGCATGACGCCATAAATCACATTGCCGTTGAACCAGGAATGGTAGGCACAAAACGTGTTGTTGCTGCACTGTTTGTGATTCTTGTTAAAACAAATGATCTCACCTTTGACGGTGAAGACAAAGAACACGTGCTGCAAAGAAGCCGTCCAGCCATTCACCTTCATCGCGTGCGTAACTTCTTGTTGCTCCTGCTGGTCAATAATGATGTTTCCAGGATAGGGCTGCGTATCTACCCAGGCACCACCAAACGAGGACGCCTGTGGCATCCCACCTTGCTTGTCGGTATACTGAATGTTATTGTGGTAAAGCTGCGAGTTGCCGACATCATGGAAATAGCGTTCAATCAAACTGTTGAACGTCGCGGGAACTTTTGAACCGGTTGGCTCCCAGAAAATCAGGTAGTCCACGGAAGTGCCATTCATAATTGGCCCGCCATGATACGTGACGTTCCGGCTACTGGCAGGACCGGTCACTTCATATCCGCGCAACCCCAGCATCGAAGATGAACTACTTACGGCAGTCGCTATCGTATGTTGTGGAACGGCAGCCGCCATACATGCCAGCGCCAGCAAAGGCAAGAGCGCCAGCAGCCAGAAGTTTCGTTTCATATCAAGCCTTTCCCCCTACGTGTGATTTTTGTCGCGTAAGGAACACTGATGAGCGTCAATCTCTAATAGCAATAATACAAAAGAAAACTTCGCGCAGGCTTCTCTACGCCTTTCATAAGACATCACCATTTCACACATAAGTCTTCAGGGAATATACTGCGGAAAACAGCTAAAAAATATAGCAGAGCTATATTTTTTAGCTGTTTTCCGCAGTATATTCCCTTATGATGGTGAACCCTTCAGGCCGCGATAGCGGCGAATGAGCGCGTTGGTAGAGCTATCGTGCGACAACTTCGGCTCTTCCGCGCTCTCAAGTTCGGGGATAATGCGGTTGGCAAGTACCTTGCCGAGTTCGACTCCCCACTGATCGAAGGAATTGATATCCCACACCGTGCCTTGCACGAAGACTTTGTGTTCGTAGAGGGCAATGAGTTTGCCCAGCGTCTCCGGTGTCAGGCGATCCATCAGGATGGTATTGGTCGGACGGTTGCCCTCGAAGGTACGATGCGACACCTGGAAGGCTGGTACGCCGTCGGCAGCGACCTCTTGCTCTGTCTTGCCAAAGGCTAACGCTTCGGTCTGGGCAAAGAAATTCGCCATCAACAGGTCGTGGTGCGGCGGCAAAGGATGCAGCGCGTGGCAGAAGCCGATGAAATCGCACGGAATCAGTTTTGTTCCCTGGTGAATAAGCTGGTAGAAGGCGTGCTGTCCATTGGTACCCGGCTGTCCCCAGATAATGGGGCCCGTCTGGTAATTGACCGTTCTGCCTTCCAGGTCAACATGTTTGCCATCGCTTTCCATATCGAGTTGCTGAAAATAGGAACTCAAGCGACCGAGATAGTAGTCATAAGGCAGAATAGCTACAGTCTGCGCACCGAAGAAATTGTTGTACCAGATGCCAATCAGACCGAGCAGCACCGGCAGGTTGCGTTCAAAAGGAGCGGTGCGGAAATGCTCATCCATCGCGTGGAAACCAGCCAGCATCTCATGAAATTGCTCCGCGCCGATGGCAATCATCAGCGAGAGGCCAATCGCCGAGTCATAGGAATAGCGACCGCCAACCCAGTCCCAGAACTCGAACATGTTGGCGGTATCGATCCCGAACTTGGTGACCTCGGCCGCATTCGTCGAGACTGCCACAAAATGCTTTGCCACCGACTTTTCGTCGCCACCGAGTCCAGC
>DATGJV010000063.1:0-5222 GCA_035295005.1 Ktedonobacteraceae bacterium
CTCACACAACCGGGTATCGTCACAGTATGAATACCCGTGACTGGCATGCTGGTATAGCCCAGGTCACGATAGCGTTCGATAGTGGCCGCCTGAGCAGAGCGTCCGCTACCGTTTAGCCCGTGGAGTTTCCCACTCCTGGTATCATAAATAATCATGAAGACATCGCCGCCCAGTCCACAGACAAATGGGTAGACAACCTGTAACATGGCGCTGGCGGCGATAGCCGCATCAATAGCATTACCTCCTGCTTTCAGCACCTCCAGTCCAGCTTCCGATGCCAGGTAATGCGGTGCAACCACCATTCCCCGGCGGGCCAATGTGATGGGACGATGCAAAGGAAGAGATGTCATAGCTCACGCTCCTACTTACTTCTGTTTGTGTTACTCACTCTAAAACGCCTACTTTCTCAAAGCAGACTCATGATGCATTGCACTCTTCTTTTATTTTAATACGCCATGAGGTAACAGTGCATGAACCCCCAGGACGCGATTCGCGATTTGTGTCACTCGTAAATCAACGACAAGGCTTGCCAGTGCTAGCGATTGATGGCGCGTTAGCTGGTATTGCTCCTCCATCAGATCGAGCATCGCCCCTAAAGCAATCAGGGATGCTTCATTCAGATTTTCATGGAAGCCCAGGGTGAGCCACCCGTCCGAAGAGTTTGCGCGAGGAGTGGTAATGTGCATCTGCTCGTGCAGATAAAAGGTCAGGTCAACATATTCCATTGAACATTCGAGGGCAACCCCGCAGACTTCTCCATCACCCTGCACAGCATGCCCATCACCTACTGAAAACAAAGCTTGCGGAACCGAAACTGGCAAATAGAGAATACTTCCCGTGACCAGTTCCTTGCAATCAATATTACCCCCACAGAAGCGCGGCGGTATGGTCGAGTGAATCCCAGGCTCGTCGGGCGGCATACCCATAACACCCATGAAGGGATGCAGGACGATGGTATGTCCATACTGGTCTCTACCAGTCATTGAAGCAGTATCGAGCGTCCAGACGAGTGCGTTGGGTTGCCCAACCAGACCAAATCTCTGGTTGACCACGCTCTCCCACCCTCCAACACTGGTCCATCCCCAACCTGCCGGGCGCACTTCATTGATGCGTACTTCCAGCGTCATACCCGGCTGCGCACCTCGGATAGCAATAGGGCCGCAAAGGGCATGCCCATCATCACGTGTCTTGTCACGCGGCTCAAATCGTGTGGGCGGCTCTGTTGAAAGGTCGAGTATCCATGAGGCATTCAACGTGCTAAAATGCACAGTATCACCAGAGTCAATGGTGAGAATGGGTGGATACTCACGTGAAAATGAGCCGTGCAATGCCTCTCGCGTCGGTTCGATGGTGTAGATAGCCATGTATTCCTTCCTTCTCATATAATATGGATGTATTTGTAGCACCTGTTGGAAAGCGTTACCGCATGGAACTGATTATATTTATTGGCTTGCAAGCGTCCGGCAAAAGCACCTTCTACCGGACCTGTTGCTCAGCGACATATGAGCATATCAGTATGGACTTATTACAGCATAATAAAAATCCGCGCAAAAGACAACTGGCGCTGCTTGAGACCGCATTACAAGCACAACAATCCGTCGTCGTTGATAACACCAACCCAAAGGTTGAAGATCGCTTACCGCTTATAGGGTCAGGACGTCTCTATGGCGCAAAGATTACCGGCTACTACTTCGATTCCACTGTACGCCAATGCATTGAGCGCAACAGGCAACGCGAGGGGAAAGCAAAAGTGCCGGACGTGGCAATTTATGTAACGGCAAAAAAGATGGTACACCCTTCATATGCTGAGGGGTTTGATATGCTCTATGAAGTGTCCATCGGAGAGAATGGCGCTTTTAAGGTGCGGAAATGGATCGAGGAAGAAATCAGTCCGCCACAATGACAGCTTTCAGAGCATTCCCTGGTTTCGCCACAAGTTGAAACGCCTGAGCGGCATCTTGCAAGGTAAAGCGATGCGTAATCACTGTCTCTTCCTTGATACGCCCATTACGGAGCATATCAAGGGCCAACCGTGTCTCATATGGGCCAGCAGAGTAGCTTGTACGCAAGGTAATCTCTTGAAAAAAGAGGGCATTGGGTACAATGGGTAACATTTCTGCCGGAGAAGGAGGAGCAAATAACAATACAGTACCACCCAGCCCGACCAGTTCGATGCCTTGTTGCATAGCAGAGATATGCGAAGGTGTCACAATCACAACATCAGGTTTGCGGTTGTCGTTGATGGCATAGACCTGTTCCAATACCGCTCCGGCCAGCGGGTCTAGCGCGTAGTCAATGCCGCTATCCAATGCCCTTTGACGGCGATAGGCGATGGGATCAACAATAATTACGCGACCAGCGCTGTTTTGCCGTGCCAGTTGCGCCAGCATCAAGCCATTGCTGCCAGCGCCCAGTATCAGCACGCTATCACCCGTCTGCATATTGGCACGATGAATACCACGTATACAGCAGGCGAGCGGCTCTATCAACGTTGCAGCTTCATCAGAAAGAGCATCTGGGAGAGACAACACATCGAGTTGTACATTGAGCGCGGGAACACGGATATATTCGGCAAGACCGCCGGGATACAGGCGCGTACTGCGAAAGGTTGCGCATTGCGAGAAAGAGCCGCGCCGACAGAAGTGGCAGACCATGCAAGGAACATGGTGATGAAGAAAGACATGCTCACCAATCGAAAATTGTTGGGCACCTTCGCCTGTGGCAACAACTACACCAACAGGCTCATGTCCAGGATAGAGAGGGGCGCGAGGCTGCATGTACCATTCCATTACGTCGCTCGCGCACAAACCACAGGCTCGCAACTTCACAAGCAACTCGCCTGGGCCTATCTCCGGTACAGGAAGCTCGACTATGCGGATATCGCTGTTGCTATGGTATTCAACTACTCGCATATATACCTGTACCCATTACCGATTCGCTGGCACGACACACAGGAAACCAAACGGCTCATTGCCTGTTGCGAAAAACTGGTGTACCTCGTTGCCGGAAATGTAAATCACATCGCCTGTGCTTACTTCATGTTTTGTATCGTCCAGGCGTAATTGCGCTCGACCATGCAGCACATAGACACCGTGGTCGTGTGCGTGCTGGTCGAGCGATGTATGGCCGCCGGGTTGCACCGCGAAATAGCGCATATGAAAATGCGGAGCATGCTCGTCTGAACCAATTAGAACCTGCCTTGTTGCCCGATCAGCATTGCTATTTTCAGGGCCATAGGCACGAACTGAGACATCTTCCCAGCGCATCTCTCCTTGCTCAATCTTAGTGAAACGGTGAATTACGCTCATGATATATCCTCCTCCGAGGATAGTATATCATGAGCAATAAAAGAGCGATTTCACCAGGACAATTGTTGTACAACCGATCAGTTTAAAAATTGCTGATACGGGCAAAGGTGCGCAATTTATCTGACAAACCACTCATGCATGATTTATATGCATGCAAAGTGGATACTGATTTGACAAAACTCAGAAATATACGTCATTATTTCAGTAGCCACTGAAGTAATGAAATGATAGCCATCGTTCATGGCTGTCTGACAGAGCAAAGGAAAAAAGAACATGGCAAAGCGTAAGAAGAAGCAGTTCACAGCAGGAAACGCGATGGTGGTTATCGGAATCGCGACATTGATGGGGTTCGCTATTCGCGAACAATTGCAAATGCCGCCAGAAGAGCGGACGTGGCACGGAACCCTCTTCGGCATTCCCTACGATTTTCGCCGACCGACCATTGAGCGCTTGCGCGAAGCGTTCTGGAACAAAGATACAGCGCGTGTGCTGGTTCCGCAGGCCTTCGGCATGGGCTGGTCTATCAACTTCTACCCGTTGATCAACCCACCAGCAGATGAACAGTCATCGTAGACCGTTTCTATGCTTATCTGATAAATGACAGCAACGCAAGCTACGCGAGTCGTTGGGCTAGAAAATGCGTACAATTACTCAATCGAGTCCAAAATACTCTGCATATCCGCTTGAACTCAACATTCCTTCAACCAGGCATATGGCGGATAGCAGAGAAAAAGCTACTCGCCAGCAGTAGACATAACGGATAAAAGTCCTATTTTTATTTTTCTTTTATTGTCAATAGAGTAAACTTATGTTACCCTGATTCGCAGTTACTTTTTCAATAGCCAGCCTTTATCATTGTCACGTGTGGAATTGTGTTCATTTGATGGGGAGACATACCCATGTCGCAGCAGCGAGAAACGGCGACAGATCGGCTGGTCAGTATCATTCAACTCATTCAGCTTGGGCGAAAAACGGGCGTGCTTACGGCGAAACGTGGAGATGGCATAACGCAGGAAGAGGGTACAATAACCTTCAACAAAGGGCAAATCACACAAACAGCTGTCGGTCGGCGCAGAGGTTCTGAGGCACTCAACTGGCTCACAACCTGGGGTAACTGTCGCTTTACATTCGTATCGTCAGACCCATTTGAACCATTATCTCTTACACCTACCTCGTCCAGAGAGCAAGCAAATGGCACAAAAGATACTGACCCGCGCCTACGTCAACAACTTTCTATTTTGAATAACCAGACTGGCCCACTTACGGAAGGAGAAAGTAACCGGGTAGTACCATACAACCCGAATACACCATCGCCCACATCAGCAGTAACAGCGGCCCCATTTCGAACGCGCCAGATTGACTCTGCGTTACGAGTAATCGAAAATATGGGACTTTCACGCACACACCGACGCTTGTTGCTATTGATTGATGGACAACGTTCTATTCTTGAACTGGTGCGTTTGATGGCACGTTCAGAACAAGAGATAGCGAGCCTGCTCCATGATCTGGAACAGGCTACTGTTATTCAAATACCCGGTATACCGCCCCCACCTTTTAGAAGGTAATTGCACAAACATCCATCTCATTCGATAGTGGGTAGTGATTGTAGTGATAATTGGGCAACTACAACCCCTGTCGTTGATAGAAGAGGAGCGCAATATGTCTGATCCAGCATATGCTCTAACGCGCAATCAGGCGCTTTTAGAAATTGACCATGCCTGGCGAGAAGAGCGCGTACCCATGTTAGACAACGCTGATCTGAGCAATACCGATCTGCGCGGTGCCGATCTGAGTGGTGGCAACATGCGTGGTGTCAATCTAGCAGATGCTAATCTGAGCGGTGCCTATATCTGTGGAGCATATTTGCGCAAGGCAAATCTGAGCGCAGCAAATCTGACTGGCACGAACCTCAGT
>DATGJV010000064.1:0-3807 GCA_035295005.1 Ktedonobacteraceae bacterium
ACCAGCGTGAAGCCAGGATCAGAGATACCAGGCGTCCCCGCATTTGTCACAACTGCTACCGACTTACCCGCCTTGAGTAATCCTTCAATACGCGCTCCAGCCTGTTGCTCGTTATGCTCGTGAAAGGCTATTTGCTGTTTGGAAATGTCGAAATGTTTGAGCAACAAACCTGTTTTGCGCGTATCTTCACTGGCGATAATGTCAACCTCGCGTAAAATATCAAGAGCGCGTAGCGTAATATCGCTCAGGTTACCAATCGGCGTCGCTACCAGATAGAGCATACGGTGCCTTTCAAAATTGTCAGGAATGGGCGTGCATTCTTTGTAATGCATCCAGCACATCCGGCCTTTTCACTTTTAACGTATTGGTGCGTGGGAAATCCGCTTCAGGCCAGATGGTAAACCCGCGAATCTGTTGATGGGCTGCCAGTTGTTTATTGGCCTGTTGAATGATCGCTTTGGCCTTGTCCGGGTCCTCCAGTAGCAATACAGCGTGTACCTGCGGCCCCTCGTCGTTTTTCATCAGTCCGAAGACGGCAGCATCTTTTACCAGTGGATTGGTGTGCAGCACATTCTCAATGTCTTCAGGAAACACATTTAACCCGTTAGCCAGCACAATCAAGTTTTTCTTGCGCCCCTTGAGATAGAGATTGCCATGCTCATCAAGATAACCGAGGTCGCCGGTGTGATACCAGCCATCCTGAAAGGCGGCGGCGGTCGCCTCCGGGCTTTTCCAGTATCCCAGTGCCACGTTAGGGCCATGAACAAGAAGCTCTTTATCATCGGCAATTTGTACTTCCACCTGCGGTAAAGGTTTACCCACCGACTCGTAGTTATGGTCGTGTGTAGGAGTGACCGAGATAACGGGTGAACATTCGGTTGCCCCATACCCTTGAATTACGCGGAAACCCATCAGCTCCCATTGCATAGCAAGTTTTGGCGGCAGATACGCTCCTCCACTTACAAAGAAGCGAAAATGACCGCCAAAACGAGTATGCACCGTGCGAAAAAGAGTACGCCGCCAGCTAAAGGGCAAGCGAGACGCAACGCGGCCTAGCAACTCGAATTGCTTTTCTTTTTTTTGCTGGCGCACCACACGTTCGATGCCATTAATAAAAAGTTGTAATGCCTGTGGTACCAGTACCATAACGTTGATGCGCTGCGATTTCATCAACTTTAACAACGTATCCGGTACCAGCGAACGAGCGTAAACAACGGTTCCTCCGATATGGAGAATCGCCATTTCGATTGTTAATTCAAACATGTGGCTTAAAGGTAAAATCGAGAGCGCCCGATCACCGGTATGAATATCTACCACTTTTACGGCAGCAATCGCATTACTGACAATATTATGATGACTGAGCATAACTCCTTTCGGGCTACCTGTCGTACCAGATGTAAATACGAGTTCCGCCAGATCATCACGCCCTATTGCCGGTAATTTCGTTGTGTCAAGTGGTGTCTGCGGTAGCGCGTCAATGTTTATCAAAGGAATGGGAGGTTGTTTGAGTCCCTCATACTGCTTCTGCGTGGTAATAAGCAGTTGCGCACCCGTTGTTTCCACGATTCGCGCCAGAAAGTCTTCTTTGCTGTTGACATCTAAAGGAACGACAACAATGCCAACCATGAGTGCTCCCAGATATGCGATCAACCAATCAGCACGACTCGCGCACCAGATGATAACAGGCGTTCCCTCCTGCAATGATTGCGATTGCAGATAACCAGCGAAGCCATGCACACGCTCCTGCACTGCACGGTACGTCAGAGTAGATATACTGGCTCCCTCGACTGGTTCAATAAGTGCGGGCTGGTTGCCATAACGTTCGACGGCATCAGCAAATAACGCGGGTATTGTGTCCATGTCGCCTCCCCTTTTCCTATGGGATGAGCAGAAATAAAATAGCGGACAAAATCAGGCAACTATGATACATAGATGCATGATGCATTATAGTGCAAAGAGCTGGCATTTGACTAGATGGTACCCATTATTTCAGAGGTAAGGGCCATTCTCTAAAATTGGATTGTTCTTTGCGGCAATCATTTACATGCAAAACCGTTTATTTTGCATGTAAATGATATTTATCCGTTGAATTATCTGTGGATAGATATGCGTTGAATCATAACAGTTAGCTCGTTACTTTAACAGCGTATTTTTTTTGCGACTTTAAATAGTCTAATACTCACTGAGAGTCAAACAGTTTCTGAACCAATATATAGATTAACGAGTGACTGAAAAATTTGACAAATGAGTAATTTTCGTGTATACTTTTCTAGAGGCGCCTTGTAAATTTCTGATTTGAAGATGTATTAAGCGAATCAATGGAGAACATTCTTATAATGGAGGGATCATAAAGTGTTTTATATATCTTTATATTCAGAGAAAAGAAGAGGTGGCTGATATCCCTTGTAGAAGACCCAGGGATATTTTTTGTTGTTTTCCGTAGAAGCTCATCTCTATCAGGAAAGAACACACTGAAAGGAAACATTTCTATGCCATCCGTCGAAGCTGCCAATGTAGGCAAGGCGGTTGCGGCTCGGGTTGGAACGAATATCCGAGAGGTTCGTACCAAACTTGGTATGACGCAAGCGCAACTAGCTTCCCCCGAATTTTCAATTTCGTATATTTCCGCGATTGAGCGCGGAAAAATTCGTCCATCCCTCAAAGCCCTCTCGATCCTCGCTCGCCGTCTGGACGTCCCCCTGACCTTCCTCTTAGAAGGTTCGCCAGCTGGCGCTGCCGAAGCACGTGCTGTGGGCTATTCCCCGGCTGATGCCGGTCCCGACCAGAAGATTGACGTGGATTTGCTGCAAGCCAGCGTACTCGTCCAACAAGGTGCCAATAGACAGGCCGAACAACTGCTCGCGCCAATTCAACCGGAACGGATTACGACCGATCAGGTCTATAAGCTGTACCTTCTGCGTGGAGAAGTCCATTTAGGCTTAAACGAATATCAGGAGGCGGTGGTTGACCTGCGTCAGGCAGTCAACCAGGGTGAGGCAATTAACGACATTGAGAGTACTGAACGCGCCCGAAATCTGCTAGGAAAAGCCTACTTTTTGTTGTATAACTACACGCTGGCAATGGAAAACCATCTGCGCTGTAATAATGCAATAGAGAATAGAGCGATCAATGATCCCGTCTTTTCACTAGACGTGTATAGCAATCTTGCGAACGACTACTTCCGCCTGGGAGACCTGGAGAAAGCCGTCTCCTACTATCATCGCGCCTTAGCCCTGTTCGAGGGGATGGAGCGCGACAGTCTGAGCTTCGCTCAGAAGTACATGGACATAAGCCAACAGTACAAAAATACTGGGAAGCTGACGATTGCTCGTGACTACGCCATGCGCAGTCTCGCACTCTATGAGATGCGTGATGAGCAGCGGCTCGTTGGTCTCACCCATCAACGACTCGGTAAGACGCTGGAGAGGCAAAACGACCTCGATGCAGCTGAGCAGGAATACCGGCGGGCGATTGCCATTGAGAGCGAACTCAATGATCCCATTGCTTCCTCCACCTGCCATACCTCCCTGGCGGAACTCCTGTTGAAACGCGGGGATGTCCAGGCAGCGGAGCAAGAAGCGCAAGAGGCACTGAACTATGCTCGCACGAGTGGCGACGCACAGACGCAAGGGCTGGCGCTGATGGCGCTTGCGCAACTGCGTCATCAGACTGGCGATTACGTGGCCGCCGATGATTTATTCACCCAGGCCCTGGAATTGCTGGATGCATCCCACTCGCACGAAATCGCAGCTGCCGCCTACTTCCGGTTCGCCAATCTGTTGGAAGAGCGAGCCGAGGTCCAACGTA
>DATGJV010000065.1:0-4624 GCA_035295005.1 Ktedonobacteraceae bacterium
TCTCCTATCCCTCGTGGGAGAAACTGGCTCGCCAGAATGGTTTTGCCACGACGCGTCTGATGGCGACAAGGCCCAGTCGCGTCATGGCCGAAATCTATTCAGCAATCAGTCAGTAAAAGCCGGACATCTTTGCGGCGAACATGATACACTACAGTCATCACACTATTTTTTGCAGTGAAAGGAACAGGTACAAATTATGGATATAGCCAACAAAGGCGTTTTTATTTCTGGCGGCGCATCCGGTCTGGGCGCGGCCTGTGCGCGTCTGCTGGTACAAGCGGGCGCAAAAGTACTCATTGCGGACATGAATAGCGAGACGGGGAAGGCATTAGCCTCCGAACTGGGCGATGCCGCCCGTTTTGTCCAGACCAACGTGACCGACGAGGACTCGGTGCAGAACGCGGTACAAGTAGCAGTGAAAGAATTTGGCGGTTTGCACGTTGATATCAATTGTGCGGGTATCGGCACTGCTGAGCGCGTGTTGGGCAGGAACGGCCCCGGCAGCCTGGCATCATTTACCAGAGTCATTCAAGTCAACCTCATCGGTATGTTCAACACGATTCGTCTCACCGCAGCAGCGATGGCAAACAACGAGCCAACGGAAGGTGGTGAACGCGGCGTCATCATCAATACCGCCTCCGTGGCAGCCTTTGATGGGCAAATTGGACAGGCCGCCTATTCCGCCTCCAAAGGTGGTATCGTCGGCATGACCCTGCCCATTGCCCGCGAACTGGCCCGTAACGGCATCCGCGTCATGACCATCGCCCCCGGTATCTTCGATACCCCCCTGCTTGGTACCCTGCCCGAACCTGCCCGTATCTCGCTCGGTCAGCAAGTCCCGTTCCCACCACGCCTGGGAAGACCGGGTGAATATGCCGCACTGGCAAAACACATTATTGAGAATGAGATGCTGAACGGGGAGGTTATCAGGTTGGATGGTGCGATTCGCATGCAGCCGAGATAAGCTCTTCCAATGAAGACACTCCATGAGAGGAGGCCAGCAATACGCTGTCAGTTTCCTTTCATGGTTCGTGTTGCAAGCCTGGATGAGCTTCAAAGAAGTCCCAGATGGCGGCGCTGGCGTCGAGATTGCGCGAGGTTTTGCCGATGATCATGGTCGGCAGGTATGGAAAGCCTCCTGGCCAGGTGTGACCACCGTTGACGATGGTGTAGAGTTCTACACTGGCCTGTGGTTGGCAGCCGGGATAGCGTGTGCGCTGCACCCATGTGCCATCGTTCGTGCGGGCTTCCAAATTTTCGGTGATGGGTGTACCATCTGAGCAACCATTGCGCCTGGCCCAGAAGGCGACACTTTCGGTGGTGGAGAGAGTATGCCCACCCACACGCAACACTCCGCCGTTCGCGGGTACCCGTCGATCCTTTGTGCCATGGATAAGCAGCAGGGGTACAGGCCAATCTGCCGGAGGTACCGTGGTCAGATTGACGGGCAGTGTTGCCGCGACCGGCGCGATTGCGGCGATTTTTTCTGCGAGCAGACAGCCCAGGCGGAAGGAAAAGAAGCCGCCATTGGATATGCCTGTGGCATAGATGCGCCGGGTATCTATATTCAGTTGCGTGCGCAGCATCTCTATCAGCGTAGCGATAAAAGCAACGTCGTCCACTCCATCTCGTTCCGAAGGCGTATGGCCTCGTCCATCACCCCACTGCTTCTTATACCCATCGGGATAAACCACCAGAAAATGATGCTCGTCTGCTACGCTATTGAGATTTGTCCGATGTGCCATCCAACTCGCCGTCGTTCCGCGGCCATGAAAGGCCAGCACCAGCGGATATGCACGCCCCGGTGTGTAGGCAACAGGGAGATGCACAACATACGTGCGCGTCAGACCACCAACGTGCAAAGTCGCTTTGTTATTCACATGTAGAACCTCCAGGCGGATTGTCATCTAGCCTCTGCCCGCCTACTTTCACTCAAGATTGTACAGAAGAAAAGCACAGAGGTCAATTAGTAACCTGCACACAATGCTCGCACTCTCGAGTTTGACAGGCACACAATATTTTCCTATATTATGCATAATAGAACCAATCTCCTTTATCAAGGAGAGAACTTTGCGTGTGAGTTCCTTGCATATCGTATGCTATAGCCATCGAACTTGAAACAGGGACGTGTGACCAGGTGAAACCAGGAAGAAGAGTTCCAAAATTTCTTCAAGCGTTACAGGATATGACTTCAGAATTAGCCCTCCCTTATGCGTTTGCAGAGTACCTCAGATTAGCAAGGCTCCCCATTACCATAAATGGAGATACTTCGGGATGGAATAAAGCTGGTAAAGGAGTGCTATTTATTGGAGATCATCGAAATGGACTTGAATATTTTTTACTTCTTGCTGCATTAGGGCAAGAGGGGAGGAAAGATATTAAGATTATTGGCAAACCATATGCTCTTTCTGTGCGTTTGGCTGAAGCGTTAGATAGGCACCATGAAGGGTATATACTACCAGTCATACCAGGAACATTAGCAAGCAACAGGCTGAATATCTTCAATCGAGATATATGGATGCGTGTATTCAATGCAAACAAATTATCAACTCAAAAAGAAGCGAAAGCGATCAATGTGACTGCTATGAAGAATGCGGCATCATTCTTAGCGAATGGCTATGCCGTTGGAGTTTTCCCGACAGGTGGAGTGAAAAGCGCAACAACAAGTAAATGGTATCGGGGAGTAGGAGAGATGATAAAATTATTACCAGAAGAGGCAAGAGAAAGAGTCGCGATTATCCCATTTCAATTTGGTCATTTTACTCAATTCCGATTAGTCGGAACATTATGGCTCTATAGTAAAGGGTTTAAAGTGAAACCGAGAACTCTTTCCCTGAATTTAGGCAGACAAATCACCGTGGCAGATTTCCTCACTTCAGAAACAGTAGGCTCTACTGATCCACAAGTAATAACTGAAAGACTTCGTATTCGATATGTTCAAGATTTTCACTCTAACCACTAACCGCCACGTCGCAGCAGGGTGCAAACACGACTCATCAAGAGTACTCACGAGTTGTTCCTGCAGGTTTTGAAGAATTCTATCAGCACAGGAGCGAGAACTTCAGGGTTTACATCGTGCCTTTGACCTCCCAATGTGCGAAGCTGCGCGTTAGGCATAGCTTCGCTGAGGGCTTGCGTGCTATCATATCAAGTACTGTCTGATGGGTTTCCAGGAATTGTGAAGCCAAAAAGATCAGATCAGGGCCTCTCATCCTACTACCGCCCCGCCATCCCCGCCACTACCGGCGCGAAATTCTCCATCTGCCCCTCGTAGACCTGAAAGTAGGAGAAGCCGTAGCGGTCGCGTTGCTCTATGAGTTCGGCAATTGCCTGTTCGGTACTCAACGGCCTCCGGGGAATCGGTGGCCCACCGCCGGGGGCAGAAGGGGCTGTTCCACTATCGGTGAGTTGCATATCGTAGATCGTCTGGCTGAGTTCCAGGTCTGCGAATCGCGGCCCGGCGGCTTCTTTGACCCAGGCAATTTTTTGCTCTAAGGGGGTATCTGTCGGGTCTGGACCTTGCCTCGTTATTCTTGAGCCGATTGCGACGATATCGGCCTCACGACCGGCCAGCTTGAGCATTCGTTCACCGGAGGCAGCTACGAGAATGGGCATGTGGGGTTTCTGAACAGGTCGAGGATAGCCTCTCATCTCCGTAATCGTGTAGTACTTGCCACTGAAATTGACCGTTTCTTCTGTGAAAAGCTGTTTGATGAGCTGGATGGTTTCCGCAAGATGGCCGAGGCGGGTACCCGCACTCTCAAATGGAACACCCAGTTGTTGAAATTCACCCGGGCCAACTCCAGCCCCCAGGCCGAGTTCAAAACGCCCGTCTGAAAGCAGGTCGAGCGTTGCCGCTTCTCTCGCGAGCAGGACGGGGTGGCGATAGTCATTACAGAAAACATAACTGCCCATACGCAGCGAAGTGGTTGCCTCCGCGGCTACCGCCAGCGCCGGAAAGGGAGCTATCCCACCTATTGAAGGACGATCAGGCATTAACACGGTTGAGTAACCCAACTCCTCGATTCTGCGAACCGTGGCGACCCACGCGCTATGTGATTGGGCATGGCTTACTACCACGCCAAAACGAAATGGTCGAGGCATAAAATCGTTTCTCCTTTACAGTAGTATCACAAGAGTCTATGATACATACATGTTATCCAGTTAAATTCATTAGACAAAGTATACAATGAAATGTGAGGGGTGTCAAACCTGCTATGAGTCCACGCCCGTATCGCCTCGGCCAGCGTCAGACTGCTGCTGAACAGACACGTACCCGCATTATTGCTGCGGCGCGTGAACTGCTCGTAGCCAGCGAGGGTTTTTCTGGCTTCTCTATGGATGCTGTCGCTCGTCAGGCCGAAGTAGCGCGTATGACGGTCTATCACCAGTTTGGTTCCAAAGTTGGATTACTCGAAGCCTTGAGCGATTCCCTGGCAGCCCATGGGGGAATGGAACATCTGGCGAACGCTTTTCGGCGCCCTGAACCGCTCGAAGCCCTGGATGAATATATTACCGCCTTCGGTCGCTTCTGGAATGTTGATCGTCTCGTGATGCGCCGCCTCCGCGCCCTGGCCGCGCTCGATCAGGATTTTGAGCAGGTTGTGCGAGCGCGAGACGAACG
>DATGJV010000066.1:0-3736 GCA_035295005.1 Ktedonobacteraceae bacterium
AGGAAAAGAGCGGAGCAGTTGCCGTTGTGGCACAGACAACCAGCAAAGCCCCGTTGAGTGCCTCTTTGGCCGAGTTTGCGCGGCGTACCGGTGGACAATCAGCACCCAGTAAATTTCGCAGTGTTATGACAAGTTGTTCAAAATGCTCGATTCTGCGATTAACCACGCGAATCTCACGTAATGGACGCACTGTATGAATAGCAAGTACCTGCAACGGGGCCTGTGTCCCCGCACCAAAGAGGGCCAGTATATCCGCATCTGGCCTGGCAAGCAGGTCTGTTGCCAGACCAGAAACCGCTCCTGTGCGCATGGCGGTCAACCAGCTACCTTCTAAAATTGCCAGCGTCTTTCCTGTTTCGGCATCTACAAGAAGTACTGAGGCATAAATGAGTGGCAGACCACGAGCAGGATTTCGCGGCACCACCGCTACCAGTTTCAGTCCAAAAGTCTGCTGCTCCAACGTTGTCAATAGCGAAGGCATCAGCAGCATTGTCCCTTGCTCCGGCAAATCCACCGCAGCACGTTGTGGCATCTTCGCCTGACCAGTGCGCAAAGCACTAAAGGCCAGTTGCATAGCGTCAATGGCTTCTGTCATCGTCAAGCAGCGTTGTATATCAAAGCGGGAGAGGATTCGTGCCATGAGAGGTACTCCTTTGCGTTTATCGTAGTAGTATATAATACTATGATAGATGTGTCTGCTGCTAGACCACAGGCGACGATTGGGCCGATTCGTTACCTCGGAATACGCAAATCGTCTCGACATATAGGGTATTATAGAGAAGACGCATCTTACAAGAAAAGTATCTGGCAAAATAACATGGAGGTCCGGTTCGTTGAAAATTGTCGTCACTGGCGGAGCAGGATTCATTGGCTCTCATCTTTGTACTCGTTTATTAGATGAAGGACACAGCGTACTGTGTATTGATAACCTCATCACTGGCTCCGAGCGCAATATCGCATCATTACGCAATAATCCAAATTTTATCTATGTCCATCATGATGTGACACAGCCCTTTGAATTTGAGGCCGATGCTATTTTTCACCTTGCCAGCCCGGCAAGCCCGGTCGGCTATATGACGTATCCCATTGAGACGATTCTGGTCAACAGCCAGGGTACCTACCAGATGCTGGAGCAAGCACGCAAACAACATGCCATGTTTCTCGTCTCCTCCACTTCGGAGGCATATGGAGACCCGCTGGTACATCCCCAGACGGAAGACTACTGGGGCAATGTCAATCCGATTGGCCCACGTGCATGCTACGATGAGAGCAAACGACTGGGCGAGACATTGACGATGGAATATTACCGGCAATTCCAGTTGAATGCTCGCATTGTCCGCATCTTTAATACTTACGGCCCCAACAGTCAGATTCATGATGGGCGCATGATACCCAACTTTATTACACAGGCGCTCCAAAACGAACCGCTTACCATCTATGGTGACGGCACCATTACCCGCAGTATCTGTTATGTGAGCGACCTTGTAGATGGGTTGATGCGTGCCATGTTCAAGCCGCATACAGCAGGTGAAGTCTTCAACCTCGGCAATACGGAAGAACATACAGTGCTTGAATTTGCGCAGACAATTATCCGCCTGTGTGAAGCAACTTCCAACATTCTGTATGAGCCGAACCGCATTGATGATCCAGAGCGCCGTCGCCCCGATATCACAAAAGCTCAGCAAGTGCTGGGATGGCAACCAGAAGTGAGTATGGAAACTGGTCTACGTCGTACCATTGAGTGGTTTATCAACCATATCTCGCAACCATCTTCCGTCTCGTAACGTTCTTATCATAGTAGCTCACAATACAAAAACGCACAGATAGAAACAACATATGAGCATCAGTACGCTTGATCGCGGCGAATTACAGCACACGCGCCAGGATTCATGGGTGCGATCTACAATCATTACATTGCGCGAAAACGACGTAACGGCAAATCTCATTGGTTTGCTGGGAGCAGCGTTCGCGCTTTTTATGCTGCTTCGGCTGCCTGTACCGTGGAATGTGCGCCTCCCCTTCTATCTCGTTATTCTGGTCTGGACTATTTTACGCCCACGAGTTGCCCTGTATCTTATGCCTGTTGCCGTTCCCTGGGGTTCGCTTGACGCCATCAATGTGGGTACTGCCAGCCTCAATAGTGCCGATCTGCTCGTCGGCTTTCTGGTTGCTGGCTGGTTTATGAGCTTCGCGCTCCATTCACCGGCATCACAATATGGCCCACATGACCGTGACGGCAATACTGTTCCGCGCTATTTGATACTCGCAATGGTTGCGCTTGTTGGTATGATGCTCATCTCGATGGCGGTGGCGACCAGTATTTCATCCAGTCTTAAAGAAATTGTGAAATGGCTGGAATTCCTGATACTCGTGCTATTGGGCGCTCAATACCTGCGCACGCGCCGTCAGATTTGGACGATAGTTGTTATTGTCCTTCTGGCTGGCATCTCCCAGGCGTTCTTTGGTTACATCCAGGATTTCTACGCTATCGGTCCGGCAGCGTTTATTCGCGACGCCAGTCTCCGCGTCTACGGCACATTCGGCCAACCAAATCCCTTCGCGGGATATCTCAACATTCCTCTGAGTATTGCCATTGCCCTTGTGCTACTCGGCAGCAACTGGAAAACGCGCATCCTGGCTGGACTGGCAGTCGTATCACTTGGATACGCCGAATATCTCACACAATCGCGAGGTGGAGAAATAGCTATTTCGATAGCCATCATCTTCATCGTCTTTTTAGGGTTTCCCAGGTTGCGTGCGCTTAAAGGGGTGATCTTCATTGCAGGATTGGTCATTGTCGAGCTATTCTTAGCGGGCGTGATACCACAACGTGTTCTGAACCCCGTTTACAAAATACTGGGACTCACGCAAATTTCTTTCACCTCGCCCAGTGCAGCGGACTATTCAACGGCTGAACGGCTGGCACACTGGTTTGCTGGCATCCATATGTTTTTAGATCACCCGTGGCTGGGCGTTGGCATCGGCAACTATCCCGATGTCTATCAGAACTATTACATCACTATTTTCGTCAATTCGCTGGGACATGCGCATAACTACTACATCAATATCGCCGCCGAAATGGGCGCGATTGGTCTTACCGTCTTCCTGCTCTTCTTGTTCGCGCTATTCTTAGCCGCAGGCACAGCCTACCACGCTATCAGCACACACGCCACCAGCGCCAAACTTGCCAGCCAACAACAGCCTTTACGCAGGGAAATACCTGCCTGGAGTATCAACAAACTGCTGATGCGCCTTTCGCTACGTCCCTTTAGCATAGAGCAGTATGATACGTCAGAGAACACAAAATCGTATATCATCGCGCAAAGGCTGACAAACAATAGAGCATTAGCCATAGGACTATTGGCGGCGCTGCTCACAGTTTGCGTACATAATCTCGTTGATGATTTATATGTCCATAGTATGACAAACCTGATAGCGTTACTCCTCATTGCTCTTATCCGTCTAGAGGGAGTAACTGCAAAGGGCGCGAACACAACAGGCGCAGGCACTAATGGAGGATACTTTTTTGATCAGGGATAACGTAGATAAATCAAGCGAGTCTTTTGAAGATGAGCGTTACACACAGGATAGAGAACAAAAACAAGCAGCACGCCTCCAACAGGAGGTAGCTTCCACCATCATTGATGCAGAGAGCTTGCCAGATACACAGGAAGACGGCGAAATCACTCGTGAGCAAATTTCACTGCGCAAACGAATCCTCAACTGGCGCACCATT
>DATGJV010000067.1:0-5546 GCA_035295005.1 Ktedonobacteraceae bacterium
AGAATTCCCTCTGGCCGGATGGCAAATTCGTGACGACCGACATTATCGTCCGCACGCAATTCTTGAACGCCCATCCCGACCTGGTGAACAAATTCCTCCAGGCGACGGTGCAAACTGTTCAGTACATCCAGAGCAATCCGCAGAGCGCCATAACCATTGCCAATGGCGAACTCAAACGCCTGACCGGAAAGTCCATCGCGAACAATGAAATCAGCCAGGCGTTCAACGACCTGCAAATCACCTATGATCCGCTCGCCAGTACGCTGCTGGTTTCAGCCGACAGGGCCTACGCGCTTGGCTACCTGGGTACCAGCAAACCCAACCTGAACGGCATCTATGACCTTACCCCGCTCAATTCGGTACTGCATAGCATGGGCATGGCAACCGTAGCAGGCCCATAAACACACCCGAATGGGTACATCATCCCGATTGGGGGATGATGTATCCCTGTAGGGGTCCGCTTGAGCGCACCCACCGCGACGAGCGCAGCACTGTCGCGTCCGTATTCCCAACTGAATTATCGAACTCTATCGGAGAGGACACAGCACATGAATCGTCAGGCAACATTAAGTAATGCTAATACGACGACAAACAATGAGCAGGGCATTCCTGGAGGCATCCCACTCAAAATTGAGGATGTGAGCAAAGTGTTTCCGGGGCGAATACAATCCGTGGAGGCGTTGAAACCCGTCAATCTTGAGGTAGAGGCAGGAGAATTCGTCTGCTTACTCGGCCCCAGCGGTTGCGGAAAATCTACACTGCTCAGTATTATCGCGGGACTGGAGTCCGCGAGTACAGGCGTCATCCGGGCCAACGGGCAAAAGGTGCGTGGCCCAGGCATTGATCGCGTGCTGCTCTTCCAGGAAGCGGCCCTTTTTCCCTGGCTGGATGTGCAGCGCAATGTCGAGTTTGGCTTGCGCCAGATTGGCACGCCCACGAAAGAGCGACGCGCCCTCGCTCGCCACTTCATTGAACTCGTGCATCTCAAGGGCTTTGAGCGCAGCTATATTCATCAACTTTCAGGAGGGATGCGCCAGCGTGCCGCCATTGCCAGGGCGCTGGCGCTCAATCCTGCTATTTTGCTGATGGATGAACCATTCGGAGCGTTGGATGCATTGACCCGCGACCGTTTGCACGCGGAACTCGAATCAATCTGGGCGTCTACACGCAAAACGATCCTCTTTGTCACGCATAATGTGCGTGAGGCCGTGGCGCTGGGCGACCGCGTGCTGGTGTTCTCGCCGCGTCCGGGGCGCATTGTACGCGACTTTCGCATCAATCTTCCGCGTCCGCGAGCGTTGGAAGACCACACGCTGGTAGACGCGGCGGCAGAAGTCCTCGCGGTATTAAAAGAGGCTATTCACGAGCAGGAAGAAAACGAACGCAATGAACAGGAGCGTTAATCATCATGGCAAAAGTAATTAACAATGTGGGCAGCGTCAATAGTGTCCTTACGACACCCCGCGTAAACATTGCGGCGGTGATGCCGTGGCTGAGACGCATTCTCTTCTTTGCGGCCCTGGTTGGTCTATGGCAAATTGTCACTCTCACAGGTATCTGGCCTGACTATGTGTTGCCGGGGCCGCTTGAAGTGTTCAATTCGCTAGTCACAGGCATTAGTAGCGGCATCTACATTCAGGCGGCGCAAGTGAGTCTGGAACGGCTCGTGATTGGCTATGGGATATCGCTTGTTATCGGCATGGTACTGGGTGCCTTAATCGGGCGTATTCACCTGCTGGAAGAGACGGTTGGCTCGCTGATACTGGGTTTACAGGCATTGCCGAGCGTCTGCTGGCTCCCACTGGCTATTCTCTGGTTTGGTCTGACCGAGCAAGCCATCATCTTTGTCGTCATAATGGGTGCGCTCTTCTCCATTACGCTGGGGGTGGACGCGGGCGTCAAAAACACCTCTCCGGTTTACCTCAAGGCGGCCCGCAACATGGGAGCCAGTGGTATCCGGCTCTATACACAGGTCATTTTGCCGGCGGCCTTGCCAGCCATCATCAATGGGCTGAAACAGGGCTGGACATTCGCGTGGCGCTCATTGATGGCCGGTGAACTCCTGTTCTTTACGGTCAGTCTGGGCAATTTGTTGGAGAGCGGACGCGAACTCAACGATGCTTCGCAAATCATCGCCGTGATGCTTGTCATTATCTTTATCGGCGTCATGATTGAAACGCTGATTTTCGCGCCGCTTGAGCGCCGTGTCCGCGCTCGCTGGGGGCTAGCTAGCTAGCTAAGACCCGCTAAAATTGAATAAAGAATAAAGGCGAGAGGAACAACGTATATGCAAGTAGCCGTGTCGCTTGTGGTAGACGTACCGCCTGATGGAGATATCAATGCGCTGGAAACGCTGGTCATGGCGGCAGGACGCCGGGCCATGATTCAGGCGATCCAGGCCAGTATGCGCGAATACGAGGAACAGCAGAAAACCTGCCCTCATTGCGGAAGTGAGATGGTTCGTCCTGTCGGCACCGACCGCCGCGTCTTGTTGATGAGTTTCGGACGAGTCGTTCTTTCTCCGCGTCGGCTGCGCTGCCAGCACTGCAAACAACGCTTCCGACCAGCTGATAGTTTTCTGGCTTGCCTCGGCGATGCCAACATTACCGCCTCCCTCGCGCAGACAGGCGCACTGGCGGGCACGCTTTTTTCCTACCCGGCAACAGTCAAGATACTGGAAAACCTCTGCGGTGTCCAACTCAGCGCCGAGCAATTGCGCCGCCTCACGCTCAGTAATGTGGTACGCGATGAATAAATATATCTACACAGGCGCTAGTGGGCCAGAATATCCGTAAAGAGTCGGCTCTTTACGGATATTCTGGCCCACTAGCGCCTGTGTAGACCTAAACAACCCCTTGCTAATCAGCCCCATTCGCGCTATAGTAGGGCTGAAGATATTCCGTAATTCTTCCCCTGAAAAAGAAATACGCAAGGAGATATGCTGTGTACAAGCTGCATCATCATTGTAGCCGCACATGGCATTGGAGATGAGTATGGTAAACGTTGTCATATACCTGCACTATTTTAACCTGTTCCTGGTGCTACTCGCCGGACTGGTATCTGCCGTGTGGGGTTTTATTCTTTTCTTCACCACGAAGAAACCCAACAGGCCCTGGAATATTGCCCTGATCGTAACGTCAATACTGGCGCTGTTGCAGGGCGTGTTCGGTGTGATTTTGTTGTTGATGGGCCAGAAACCGGGCGCGGGCGACCCGCTTTACTACCTGCACTTCGTCTACGGTGGTATCGTCGTGCTGGCGGTTCCCGTTGCCGTCACTTATGCGACCAGTGGCAAAAACCCACGTCGCGATGTATTCATATTCAGCATAGCGGCACTGATCGTCTTTGCCGCCGGTTTCCGTGGCTGGATGACCGGCCCCCCGGTCGGCGCGTGGCCCAATTATTTTCCAGGATAACAATTGAACCCTGTAGGGACCCGATTTATCGCGCCCACCGCCGGTTCATCGGCCCCACGGGAGTATGTTTGTCACACGTTGGAGGGATTGATGAAAGCTTCTTTTATTCATATCGCGGATACCCACCTGGGATATGAGCAATATGGGCAGCGCGAACGCTTTAACGACTTTAGCCGCGCCTTCTGGGATATTATGGACGAGGCAGCACAGCGCCCCGTGGATTTCGTCGTTATAGCAGGCGATCTTTTCAACAAACGCGCCATTGATGCCCTGACGCTCATTCACGCGATTGAGGGATTAAAGAAGCTGCGAGATAAGAGTATTCCTGTTATCGCCATTGAAGGCAATCATGACCGCAGCTATTATCGCGACGGTACTTCCTGGCTGCAATTTCTCTGTCACCAGGGCTATCTCAAGTTGCTGGCTCCCTATATGCGTGATGGGGCTCCGGTGTTGACTCCCTGGCAGCAAGAAAATATGCGTGGCTCGCATGTGGATGTGATGAATGGGCAATTGCGCATCTATGGTCTGCCCTGGCAGGGTGCGTCTACGGTCAAGAGTATGGAAGGACTGGCCTCAGCACTGCGCGACGCTCGTGAGGAGGAGGATGCTGCTGGCATCCAGTATCGCCTCTTGATGATGCATACCGGCCTTGAAGGGATTGTGCCGCGCACACAGGGGCTGCCCTCGATGTCTAACTTCCAACTCCTGCGCTCAAGCGTGGATTACCTGGCGCTCGGTCACATCCACAAGCCGTATGAGTTCGAGGGCTGGATGTACAATCCCGGCTCAACCGAGACCTGCGGGGCCGAGGAGGCAGGCTGGGAAGACCGCGGCTACTACGTCGTCCAGATTGACACCGACGAACCTGAACGTATCATTGACCCCATCAAAGAGGCAAAGTATCACCGCGCTGAACGCAAATTGAGCCATCGCCGTCCCTACATTCGCCACGAAGTGCGCGTAGACGGCCTCAATGAGCCAGAAGCACTGTATGAGCGATTGGAGGACTATTGCCGACGTGAGGGCTATAAGCACGAGCATGAAATGTTGCGCCCGCTCGTGCAGATTCACCTCATCGGCACGCTTGGCTTCGACGCTGGTTCGCTGGACATCCCGCGCATGGAGGAGATGGTACGCAACTACTTCCAGCCCCTCTACGTGCGCGTTGACAACAACACCAACGACCAGGATTACATCCCCGAAGGCGACGACATAGACGGGCGCGACCGCTCCGCATGGCACGAACTCGAACGCCGCATCTTTGAAGAACTGGTCAGCCGCGATAACCGCTACCTTCCCAACAAAGAGCAATGGAGCGTCGTGCTGGCCGATCTCAAACAGAGGGCGCTCGACAAAAACGACCCGGCAGAGATCGCGCAATTCTTACGCGAGAAACGTGCGCTGTTGTTGTAGGAGTTTTATGCAACCTCACACGCAAACACAACCCAATACACAAAGCCCACCACAAATTGACACACCTCAGCAACATATCCCCTGGTGGCAGGGATTGGCCGAAGTGGCTTATACTCAATTGAGGCTACCAACCATTGAGACAATCACGCTGCATCCTTTCGATGTCGTTGTTATTGGTGGGGGTGTAGCAGGCTTGAGCGCGGCACTGAGTGCGCGTCAGGCGGGCGCGAGTGTGCTGGTACTTGAACGTGAGGCTATGCTGGGATGTGGTGCCACGGGTCGCAACGCCGGTATTTTGAGCGCGGGCATCAATATGCACCTGGTGGATTTGCCACTGGATGGGCCGGAGGCCGCGTTCTGGCCCGCGACCACGAAAATGCTGCTTTCGCTCGTCCACGAAGCCACGCAACCGGACGCGCTTATTTCTGCCTCATTGACTGGCGCTATCAGTCTCGCGGAAAGCGCCTCTGCCGCACGCAAACTGGCGCGTGAGGCTCGCGCCCGTGTTCAAATGGGTTTGCACGCGGAGATGTGGACGGCGGCACAGGTAGCGGAGGCGACAGATGGGCGTCTCAACACGCAACCGGTCGTGAGTGCGCTCTGGCTCCCCGACGAGGGCCGCTTGCAGCCACTGACGCTACTGGCACACCTTGCACAAAAAGCACGGGCTATTGGTGTGCAGTTTGCCGGACAGGCAGAGGCCATTAGCACTGA
>DATGJV010000068.1:0-2242 GCA_035295005.1 Ktedonobacteraceae bacterium
ACGCCGTGTGGATGGCTCGTCTTGCTCAACGGTGAGGTTATAGCGAATGACACAGCGATTCGCGGGCTTATAACGCACGGGTATTGCCTCTGCCGAACTCAAGTGCCAGGCAGTACTGCCTAATGTTGCCTGGGCCGCTGCTTCTAATGCCCGGAAGAGTGGGCCTTGTGGTGTTGTATCACAACTGGCCGCGAGCATGGGTAAGCGGTCGTCGGCAGGGAATGTTTGCAGCGAAAGTCCCAGTTCGTCTGCATTCAGTACGCCCGATGCTTGCACCACCAGGGGTGTTTGTTGCGCCTGACTTGCGCTAAAGCGAATCCGTGCTCCGTCGAGTGCTTGTTCATCCAATGTCAAGCTGACTGAGCGATTGGGATTCTTTGCGTGGGCCTTATGAGCAGCGGTCTGCCCTGGCTGACCCTTGACCGGTACATCATCAACGGTATAGATCACTGCGAGACCTCGCTCTGCTTTGCGACGCAGGTAGCGCACAAACAGGCTGACCGTTCCCTTCGCTTCCGGCAAGAGGAGATAGTTAGCCCGTTCACAGAGTAGACTGATAATAGCGGGTAGCTCCATGATGGAGACATTGTTGTCATTTGGTTGTGTGTTCATGCCACCACCTGCCTTTCTGTAATCAGACGTTGTACCAACTCTACCAGGGCGGACGCGGCACCAGGGACGCCGCGAAAACCAGGGAAGCCGTTGACATCGACGATGATTGCTCCCTGTGCGGTCACTAACAAATCAATGCCATAGAGATGCATATTGAAAACACGCCCTATCTCCAGGGCGATATGTAGCCAATCGGCAGGCAGCTCGTTAGCAGTCAGGGGAATGTCTTCTTTTGGTGCATCTGCTTCCAAAGGTGTACGTCTGCGTGCGGCAAACACCTCCTGGTCGATGACCCATATCTTGATATCCCAGCCATCGCTCTCCGCGAACTCCTGGAGAATAATTGGTTCCTGTCCCCATTGTGTACCCAGTGCCTGCAATTGCTCAAGGGTATCAATCTTAGCAACCAGGTCGCCACGATGGCTATAGTAACTTTTGATGATGAGTGGGAAGGAAAGCGTTGCTAGCAGCGACTGTTGCGCTAGTAGATGCGCCAGGGAGGTGAAATGCTGCGTAGAGGGCCAGGGAAGTTGTGCTTCGCGCATACGCTGAGCCATGAGCACGCGATCCTGGCAAGCCATCGATGACGCCCAGCTATTGACCACCAGCACGCCCTGTTGCTCCACGTACCTGGCAATCGCCAGTGCCTGGGGAGCATGGGACTTGAGGAGATAGAGCGTGGCCAGCGGTTTCTCTTGTACCAACTGCAACGCCTCGGCGTCGTTCAGCCCTCGCACATCAAGTAGCGAGACAGTATAGGTAGCACCCAGTTCTTGTAATACTCTACCGATAACAGGATGATGCGGCGTTTCTGGATTATCCATAATAAGGCAAATATCCATATCTTAGCTCCTTTATATGCATGTGTATGTGCATGTGCTTATATAGAGAGTGTATTACATGACAGAGCGTAAAGCACTCTGCGCCTTGTTCTCAACAGTCATTCGTGCGTTGTGTTCGATGGCGTTTGTGCGGCGGCGCATACTGCGTTTGATGCGGTGTGTCCGTTGCATCTCGGCCCGTTTCGCGGTATGTAGAATATATTCTGAGACCCGTGCCACGGCTCGCGGTACCATGCCGAAGCTAGGAAAATCGTTAATATCGACGACGACTAACCCCTGTGTTGTCTCAACCACATCCAAACCATAAATGTCCAGGCCGAAAAGCTTACCGACATCCAGGGCCAGTTTACGCATCTGCGGCGTTAATGGGATCACCCGTTCGACGACTTCGTCATGCAGTGGGGATTTTTTGGCGACGGCAAAGACTTCTTTCCCTGTAACATAGAGTTTCATATCAAAGCCGGTATTTTCCGCGTAGCGTTGGGCGAGAAAGAAGCTATCGTTCGCCTCGGCAATAACCAGGTCTATCAATTCCTCGGGACTGTTCAGGCGATAAATGCCTTTGCACGAACTACCGTTGCTTGGTTTGACAATGATAGGGTAATCCTCTGGCGGAATTTGCTTCAGCAGACGCGGGTGCGCGACAAAATAGGTCGGTGGAATGGGCAAGCCATGGGCCTGGGCAAAGGCTGCCGCTACCGCTTTATCGCGCACAAGTCGAATTGCCCGCGAGCTATTAATTGTCGGAATCCCAACCGCCTCTGCTGCTTCAAGAATGCTCATTCCGG
>DATGJV010000069.1:0-7383 GCA_035295005.1 Ktedonobacteraceae bacterium
ATGGGCGACGGGCCTCCGCCACCCGCCATCGCACTCGAAACCGATGTACATCCTGGCTTCATGACCGACTGGCAACAGCCATTCACCATCCTACTCACACAGGCTGAAGGCATGTCGGTCGTTCACGAAACGATCTATGAAGACCGCTTTGGCTACACATCAGCACTCATCAACATGGGTGCCCATATCGGGCTATTTACCAAATGTCTCGGCGAGATACAATGTCGCTTCCGTGAAAAGCAACACGTCCATAGTTGCGTCATTAGCGGACCAACGCCTCTCACTGGTACCACACTCGATATCCCCGATATCCGCGCCGGCTGCTCATACATCCTTGCCGCCCTCTGCGCCCACGGTACCTCCGAAGTCTACGGCATAGAACACATCGAACGCGGCTATGAGAAACTCGATGTTAAGCTACGTGCGTTGGGTGCGCAGATTGAACACGTGCGTGACGAGGCTGTGGTTGAATGACCCTACTCTTCTGCTGTCAAATACTCATCAGGGGTCTGCCCAACCCAGGTGAGCGGCCTGTCGCAATTGGGGCAAGGAGTGATGCCCCACTGGATAACTTTGCGGCAATAAGGGCAGCGTGTCAGACGCGGGCCGCGACTTCTGCGGTATAACCAGAGAGACACGACCAGCGCAAGCGCAGCTAAAAGAATGAAAATCACCACAAAAACGCCGACCGAGAAACTAATATCAGCAAGTATGGCAGTTGCCTTCATAGAGACCCACCTCTCCTCGTCACGACCAGGATGAACGTACCTCGCGCAGCTGCTCCGAAGTCAAAATGCGGAACAATATCAACAAGTTCTCCAGGTCATATTCAAGACCGATGGAGTGCAACTCCTGCCGGATACGACCGAGCGCACTGATCTGCGTGGTCGTAATCAGGCCATAGCTCACAAGAGATGCGGCCAGTAACTGATCTGGCGTTAAAAGTTTGAACATGAGTAAAATCTCACCAAGCTGATAATTCATATCAACGCCGCGCAACATCCGTTGAATTCCCAGGGCAACCTCTAAACGATCCTGTGGCACCAGGTGTCCTTCAAGTAGCACATTGCCCAATGAACGAGTGGCACGCCCGCTCAACATTTGCTGCGGAGGCGGCGACGACATCGGCGGCAAACTCTGCACAATATCGAACAATAGAGCATTATCTGTAGCAGGGTTGAGGGCTACAGCCTCAGAACGTTGCTGTGATTGCACAGGCATAAGATTCAGCAAAGGGTTGCCACCACTATTGGCCGATTTCTGCTTCTCCGTCTCAGCAGGCTGCTGTTGCGTTTGTTCTTGCAACATAGATTGCAATTGCTCAGCCAGGCGTTGCTCCTGGCTTTGTCGCCCACCCGTGCGCTGTTGTTGTTGAACCTCTCCAGTTGAGAACGTTGCCTCATCACGCACCGATTGTGCTTCTGTTCTGCTATCATTTGTCAGAGGTTGCGGGGGGGCAAGGTCTGGCTCGCTCTGTTCAGGAGGTGACACCGTCGTTGCAGGTTCCGCTACAGGCATGTCAGCAACAGACGAATGAGACACTGGCATAGCAATGGAAGCCAATGTTGAAGCCGATTGGTACGGTTGATTATTCTGATAGGGATTTCCCTGCGCAGAGCTATCGGGACGGCTAGCGGTACCATTAGAAGCAGTATGTGCATTTCTTGAATTGTTCGTAATTCGGTCGGTAGGCAAATCTTCAATAGGCGATGCTCGTAAAGGTTGCACACTAATGGCGGTTGCCTCTGATGGACGTACACGTTGCTGCGGCATCGTGGCCTCACTCAAAGGGGCAGCATCTTGCCCGTTGCCAGTTGCAATTGCCGTATCCGCCAGTGGCGCACGGCGTTCCTGCACCATGCGTGACAATTGCGCCAGGCCAGATTCTTTCTGCTCAGTCTGTATTTGTGGCTGCCACGAGGTACCTTCGCTCCTGGCCTGTCTCTCAGATGAGGGTGACAACGGAGGAGCGGCATTCACCGGCGCACTATTTTGATTATTCTGACTAGTGGCGCTATTTAGATTATTTGAGCTATCGGAATCGCGTTGAGTACTCCACGAACGTTGATTCGGATAAATCACAGCGCGTATCTTATCAGTATGATTGACGGTAGATGCCCGTGGTGGAGACGAAGCTTCCACAGCGGGACTAAATGACGGCGGCACAGGTGGATTGGATACGGACGGTGGTGGCGTAGGGGCGTTGCGCCCAGAATACGATACTCCATTGTTGATCGGGGCAGTCGGGAGCGGCATGGTAGATTGCGAAACCTTACCCCCTTCGCCTGTCCCCGTAACATTCTGCTGGCGAAAATCGGTACCTGCATTGGAAACAGGTCGTGACAAGCTACCATTGTTGGATACGGCAATACGCGAACGAATCGCATTCACCATATGCACGATACCTTGCATGCCATCCACTTCCAAATCAGCCAGCATAATATGTGAACGATCATCGGGATCGTCAGATAGTGGACCATAACCCGCGAGATTCGAACAATGAAAGGTCAATACCTGGACACCCCGTCCACGCCTCTGGGTATCTAACGCGACCCAGAACTCACGTCGCGCTGCCGCCGCCTGCGCGAGATTCACAAGCACCAGACGTATCGAATAGCGTGCAATAGCATCAAACACCTCTACCGCTGTTCTTGCCGTATGGCATTCGTAGCCAGCAAGTTGCAACTCACTACCTAGCAACACCGCGAATTGCTGATCACGCTCAAAAAGAAGCACATGAGGCCCACCTGTACTGATGTTCATACTTAACCCACCCCCGGCAGTTTGTGTACGCAGTCTGGAAGAATTCACCGAAGAAACAGCGCCCGGTTCATTGCTCAAGGTGCCCCCTTGCGCTCTACTTTGTCCTGCTGTATAGTCCATCATCTCAAAAATTTCCTCACGTAGGGATACCACATGGTACATTTCATCAAAAAATATGGCACGAAATTCCACGCCAAAGTCGCCAGGATTTCTTTGTAGCTGGATTGAGTTTTGGTTCTCACAACTAACTGAAAAATAACTTTGGCGCTAGTATAGCACACAAGGTTGCCTCTGCGATAGATAGCGGGACTATTGACACCTGCCATTACTTTCGTCACAGAAAACAAATAGATACTTTGGCACTAACCACACATGGCAACCGTGAATTACACTTGACACAATCCATATTTGCCATCTGTGGTTACTGGAAAGATTGGGCTTATGTCGGAATCTGGCAATTCTCAACAACGCTATATTACAGGAAATATTGGGAAACGAACCCGCCCACGTACCGTCACAATTGAACACCTGACTGCTCTGTACCAGCAGCAGATTATGCTGCACGATATCTCGTTCAGTATTTATGAGGGCGAATCTATCGCCCTGCTCGACTCAACAAAATGCGCGAAAACTCTGCTGCTGGCCTGTTTACAAGGGTTCATTCAACCAACGGAAGGACATATCGCGCTCTTCAATACAGACATACCTCCAATGACACCTGAAATATGCAGACAACTTGGCGTGATGCCGCACGATATAGACCGCCAGAATACGATTGTGACAACAGCCGACGCGGTCCGACATTGCGCAACTGGCAAAAGTATTCCCTTAAACCCTACCCAGATAGAGGCATATCTTTCTTACTATGGGCTGCCCATACACTACCCGGTAGCGCACCTTCCTCCATTGCAACGTCGAGTATTGCAGCTTGCGCTTGCAGTGGTACATGACCCACGCCTTGTGCTATTGGATGAGCCACTGGCGGGCCTTTCAAAGGTTGATGAAATGTTGCTATGGCACTATTTACATCGTTTACAACGAGAAGGGCGCACGTTGCTCGTCACTTTCACACCGCCTATTGCCGATGAATCATTGATAGAGTATGATGTAGTTATCAGGCTCGAACGAGGACACATTGTACATCAGCTTCCCGGAAAAGGATGATTAGAATATGCTTGCAGGCGTAGATATCACATCAAATGAACAATTTCAGCGCAAATTCAGATATATCAACCTGCTCTGGTTAGGCGTTTTGATAGTCTACATGACTATCTTCGTTGCAGTAGAATTCATCAATAATCCCGCTTATCTCCATGGTTGGCGCGGTATCGCCATCATTGGTCTCTCTGCCCTCATGGTCGCGATTTATCTTTCAGGTACTCGTATTCACGGATGCCAGTGGCCTCCCCGACTGTCCCTGGCGTTAAGCGTCTGGATCAGTATGTATCTCATTGTCATCCTACTCTCAACTATTAATAATGACTTTGTGTGGTGTTTGTATATCGTGTATGGTGTCTCTTTCACGCTGTTTGGCTCGCGCCGCCTGATTATTGCCGTTTGCATTCTTGCATTGACGCTCTTTGCCTATCAAGGTCTGCTCGTACAGCCCTGGGATGGCTATAATCCGATTTCTATCATCGGCCAGAGCGTTGGCCTGTTCTCAATGACCCTTTTCAGCATGCTATTACAACGACTGATTCACGAACGGTACGAGCGCAACACTCTCCTCCAACAACTGACTGAGGCCAATAAAGAGTTAGAGGAAGCTCAACACCAACTGGCAGAATCAGCACTACAAGAACAGGAACTGGCGGTTTTGCGCGAACGCACCCGCCTGGCACGCGACATGCATGATACACTGGGACACGCTCTCGTACTGGTATCGGTGAAACTTGAAGCCGCACAGGGATTGCGTACACGCGACCCGGAACGCTGTGATCGCGAACTGGAATCTACCAAAGAGATCGTGCGCGAGAGTATGAGAGAGTTGCGAGCATCCATCGCCAACCTGCGCTCCCCAGCATTGGAACGCGAACCCGCCTGCCGCGCTCTTAGCCGCTACGCTCGTGAAATGGCCCAACGCGCCAATCTGCGCGTCACCTACGACTTGCAACCTGATATCGAAGGACTTCCCGACCAGATTGAAGAAACACTCTGGAAAGTGGGACAAGAAGCACTCACCAACATTGAAAAACACGCGGCAGCCCACAATGTCACATTACACATTAGCCGCGATACCGGCTCCATCTTGATGCGCATTCAGGATGATGGCATTGGCATACATCTCCCATCCAGTCTACACTGCCCCGCAACATCTCTTGAAAAACAACACGAGGGGAATGTAAACCCCGAAGGACACTACGGATTGTGCGGGATGCACGAGCGCGTCGAGAATGTCAGCGGACACATTACTATTACCGATACTCCTATAACAGGTGGTACAACTGTTGAATTCACGATCCCCCTGATCAAGGAGCCAGATATGAAAAATTGCCTGGTAGTGTAATGGCTCAGGACTTGCAAACCAAAGTCTATCAATGTGCATCTTCTTGTTTCTTCCTGGCGTGTATATACTATATACGGGGCTATTCCCCCTTGACATAGGCTTATCTGTACTGTATGCTACGATTACCAGCAATGTTTATGGTGTCTATCCTTCAGGATAGATGAGGGTTGTATGATATAGAAAGGACTGAGAAAACATTGCAGGAGCATCAGCGAGATGCCACAAATTACCGTAAAGCGAATAGCATTTGGCCCGAGGCCAGGATGCTGGCGAAAGTACACGAACAAATTACACGAAGTAAACCTCTGCTACGTAGAAAAGGGCTGGTCTTGACCTCGACATGTCGGGGAGGGAACCAGCCTTTTTGGACTCATTCGTTTTTAGGCCCACAAGCAACGTTCAGAGGTCATCTCAAGGCAATCATGACAGTTGCCGGTTCAGTAAAATGCATCTTTCATATACTGCCTGAATACATAGTGCGTTTTCCAACTGTCGGACAGCGAGCAGTCCACCAGTACACAACAAAGAGAGGGTAACCATGGACCTGGTGAAGCGGTTAGAAGAATATCGAGACCGGGAACGAGGGCTCCAGTGGGAAGGCACATTCGCCCAATACTTCGAGATTGCCTCCAAAAGGCCAGAAGTCAGTCGCTTATCCCACGAGCGCATTTATCATATGATTATGGATGCTGGCGTTGACACCACTCGCACAGGTGATCAACACTACAAATTTTTTAGCCAGGAAATCTTCGGCATTGAGAAGCCTCTACAACAAATTGTAGACTACTTCCATTCCGCAGCCCAACGTCTGGAAGTGCGCAAACGCATCCTGCTCCTCATGGGACCTGTCGGTGGTGGTAAATCTACTATTGTCTACCTGATGAAGCGCGGCTTGGAAGCCTACAGTCGCACGGATGAAGGCGCAATTTACGCGATCAAAGATTGCCCCATGCACGAAGAACCCTTGCACCTGATTCCCACTGATCTGCGTGCCGATGTTGAGAAGGAATTTGGCCTCTACATCGAAGGCGACCTCTGCCCCCATTGCCGCTACATGGTTGATAACGAATACAGCGGACGCATCGAGCAAGTTCCCGTCAAACGTATCGCCTTTAGTGAAAAATATCGAGTGGGAGTCGGAACGTTCACTCCGTCCGATCCCAAGAGCCAGGATATCAGCGAACTCGTTGGCGGCATAGACCTCTCTACCATTGGTGAAGTCGGAGTCGAAAGCGACCCACGCGCCTACCGATTCGATGGTGAACTCAACATCGCCAACCGGGGCATGATGGAATTCGTAGAAATGCTCAAAACGGATGAGAAATTCCTGTATGTCCTGCTCACGCTCAGTCAGGAACAGAATATCAAGACCGGTCGTTTCAGCATGATCTATGCCGACGAGGTGGTTGTCAGCCATACCAACGAGCATGAATACGCGGCCTTCGTTGGCAACAAGAAATCGGAGGCTTTGCAAGACCGCATTATCCTGGCGAAAGTGCCGTACAACCTGCGCGTCTCCGATGAAGTCAAGATTTACGAAAAGTTGCTCAAGCAGAGTTCGTTGCAGAATGTGCATATCGCCCCTTCCACATTGCGTATTGCCAGTATCTTCGCGGTGCTGACGCGCCTTGAACCCTCGAAGAAGGCAGGAATGAGCCTGATGAAGAAACTCAAGCTTTATGACGGCGAAGATATCGAGGACTTCAAGCAGAAGGATATCAAGGAGTTGCAGGACGAGGCTGTACGCGAAGGCATGGACGGCATCTCGCCGCGCTATGTTATCAACCGCCTCTCAAACGCGCTCATCAAGCAGAACGTGACCTGTATCAATCCCATTGATGCACTTCGCGCCCTCCGTGATGGACTTGATCAACATACCAGCATCACACGCGAAGAGCGTGAACGCTACCTCAACTTCATCCACGAGGCGCGTAAAGAATATGATGAAATGGCGAAGAAAGAGGTTCAGCGGGCCTTCGTCTACTCCTACGAGGAGTCGGCGCATACACTGCTGAACAACTACCTTGATAACGTCGAAGCCTACAGCAATAAAACCAAGATGCACGACCTCATCACCGACGAAGAGGTCGAGCCGGATGAGCAGTTGATGCGCT
>DATGJV010000070.1:0-4051 GCA_035295005.1 Ktedonobacteraceae bacterium
GCCTGCTAACTACTTCTCTACTGCTTCGCGCCCTCTGAACAAGAAAAAATGCTTGACATTTTCAACGGCTCATGCTATAGTTGCATCTGTCAAGGGCGCTTAGCTCAGTGGTACGAGCGCTTCGTTCACACCGAAGAGGTCACTGGTTCAAGCCCAGTAGCGCCCATTTTCCCTGCTCCACTCATTCCATTCTTATCACCTTTTCCCCATTATTGACGTATATATTGTATATGGTTTACACTCTGATACATACATTTTCAGGCTGTTCTTATTCGTGTTCGTGATACGTCATATGTTTGCCAATTTAGATGAACAACGTCGGCAGTTGATTGCATCGCTGCATAAGATGGGTATTCGTGATGAACGAGTTCTCGAAGCTCTAGCGACGGTTCCGCGAGAAACCTTTATTGATGAGGCGCAACGGAATCTGGCGTATGCTGACCGTGCGCTGCCCATTAATATGGGACAGACGATATCACAGCCATTGATGGTTGCGACAATGACTCAGGCATTGCAACTGAGTGGGAAAGAGCGAGTGCTGGAAATTGGCACCGGTTCTGGTTATCAAACGGCGATTTTATCACGGCTCGCGGCTTACGTTGTCAGTATTGAGCGGCACGAGCAACTGGCGCTACAGGCGGTGCGATGCCTTGCGCTGCTGGCACCGGTTAATGCAGACAACGTATCGGTCTATGTCGGAGATGGGTCATTAGGCTGGCCCGATGCTGCTCCTTATGACCGTATTCTGGTGACTGCGGCAGCTCCTGGGGTGCCGGATCACATAGTTGAACAACTGGTGGAGTGGGGTATGCTGGTGATTCCTGTAGGGAGTCAAACGCGGCAGGAACTCCTGGTGGTGCATCGGGCTCCGTGGGGCAAGGAAATTCGCTCGTTGGGAAATTGTGTTTTTGTGCCACTCGTAGGTGAAGGGGGTTGGCACGAGCAATAATGAATGATTATGTGGATTTGTTGTGTTTGTCTATTCAAAACTATTCCCATTAGCCGAAAAATAAGAGTATAATATCTCTATAGTGGTTGCTTTTGAGTAGTGATAACGCCGGGATGCGAGGAGGTTATCGTAATGCAGCTTGCAGCAGTGAATATGACCAGCATACATGTGACAAATCTTCTGGGGCTGGTGGGCTTTGTAGTGGTATGGATTGTTTTATTTGAGTGTGCCCATGTGCTGATAATGCTGTTGCGCAATGGCCCGTTGATTGCCTGGGCTATCAGCCCTCTCGGCGTGACGGTGATGTTCCTGCAAGAACCTTCAACGCCGTACATCTGGCTGAACGTGTTTTTCCCCGCACTAATTTCGGGCGGTGTTGTCTACTTTGGTATGTTTTCGTCTTTAGCACCCATCGCACTGCCCCATACCTTGCTCATAGAGATACCCGTCGTCGTCATTGGTGTTTTGCTTAGTAGCACAATTGATTTTGTGCTGGCTTTGCGTGACACGCGCTACCCTCTCTGGGGTGAGGCGCGAATTCTCCGCAGCATCCAGTACCTGCGTGCAAGCTGGGCCTCAATCCATTTTACATCCTTTGGCCTGACCTACCTGCGTGACCATTTTGGGTCAAGCCCCAGGGATATCTTGCAAGCATTATAAGATTACGGGCGCGGTGTGCGTGGTAATGTGAAAGAGAACGTGCTACCAATCCCCTGATTATTGGAGACCTCGATACGTCCGCCATGTCCTTCTACGATGGCTTTTGTGACGTAGAGTCCCAGGCCGATGCCGGAGTACTGGCGGCTCGCTTTATTACGCACGCGGTAGAAACGTTCAAAGATGTGGTCGAGGTATTCAGGACTGATGCCGATGCCTTCGTCTATGACGCTGATGCGATACTCATCATCATATTCTTCCAGGCGGACGATGATATGTCCCCCATGTGGAGAATATTTGATAGCGTTGTCCAGGATATTACCAATAACCTGAGTGATGCGTGCCTGATCGGCGACAACTCTGGTATCAAGCGATTGTATGTCGAGGTAGATGGTATGCTGTTCCGCGCTGGCCTGTGCCGAACGCACGCAACTGGTGAGTACATCAACCAGATAGAAGCTGGCGTAGGAGAGGTTTAAGCGGCCCCATTGCACACGTGAGAGGTCAAGTAAGTCGTTGACTAAGCGTTCAAGATGCTCGGCCTGGCTTTGTACGATGGCAAGACTACGCAAATCCAGGGTCTCTGGCTGGTCTGTGATGTTCGGGTGAGATGTTTCCATGCGTGTTCTGCGCAAGCGCCGTTCGATGCGCCGCGTCAGATGTTGGGTGTAACCTTTGATGGCGGTGAGCGGTGTGCGGAGTTCGTGCGAGACAACTGAGACAAACTCATCCTTCAATTTTTCAACCTGTTTGTGTGAGGTTATGTCGTTCAGCACCGCGACAACGCCGCTTGAAGGTGAAAGAGGGTCACTTGTGTCCTCTAAAGGCGCTGCACTAATGCTGAGCGTCAATGGAACGTTCTCGCCGCTCTCGCCCGCGATAAGTTCTTGATTCATGACCGTTTGACCGGCAAGTGCCTGATCAATGATATCTGAGAGTGTACGTAACCACTCGATGTCGCTTGCCACGGCCAGTGTTCTCAGCGGCACATCTTGCTGGATTGCGTGCTGCGCCTGTGCCAGCAGATGTTGGGCCGAGTAGTTGAGCAGGGTGATTGTTCCTCGCTTGTCGGTAATCAATAATCCCTCCGCCATACTGCTGATAATCAGTTCCAGGCGCTGGCGGTCCACTTCGGCCTGTCGCCAGAGGCCATGTTCACGTTCGCGCAGACGGACGTTTTCCAGCGCAATGGCGGCATAGTCGGCAATCATGGTTGTCAGCTTGAGGAGTTCAGTATCGAAGGTGCCGATCTCCTCATCAAAGAGACTGAGCATGCCAATAATACGATTCTCGACAGTGAGTGGAACGTTGAGGCAGGAACCTATTCCAGCCTGTTCGTCTGGTTCGCGTGCTGCCGAAGCGGAAAGTTCATCCGGGGCATCGAGATACGCGGCTACCGCCAATTCTTCCGGTGTGATGTGGGGAAAGTCAATCACATCGGCGGCGTTTGCGATGCGTTGGATGATGGATTGTAAAAACGTGGCACTCAGGGGGTAACATGGGATGACCGAGAGTTCGAATGGGTCGCCTTTGAGCAGAATGGAACACGCTGAAAAATGATAGAGGTCTTGCAGGGCAGCAAGCAAGGCATGATGCACTTGAAAACGGTCAATCGCGGCCACGAAACTTTTTCCGATGGTGTTCAGATATTCCATTTCCTGGCGAATTGCGGCTATGCGGTCTCCGTACTGTCTGCTAGACGAGCGATAGGTGCCAGTGGTGATGTTAGTGATGTCGGTGATAGCTGTGCTATCCGGTAACTGAGGTTCCGAATGCACACTGCTCTCCATATCTGCTTACCAACTTTCTTGCTCTATTGTAATTCTTTGAGTTGGCGCGTCACCTCTTCATGAATAGGCGGCGCGATAAGATCACCTGTCAGTTCCTTGAGGCCAGCGAAGCACTCCTGTAGTAAGGCATCTAAGCCTGACGCTAGCTCTACGCTGCTGACACCAGCGAGTTGCTCCTCAATAACGGATGGGATAACTTCGGTATAAGGCATGGTAATGAGAAAATGTAGAAACGGAAAATCGTGTGATACTCGTTTGGCTGCGCCCTGTACCAGGACACGAGTAGTAACTTTACCTAGAAATGGAGTTACGCGGTCGTCAATCAACCGAATGCTCTTCATATACGCTCCAACGACTTGCTCGCTGGAAGCAGAAGAGAAGTGATCCGACATATTCGACATGTGTGACATGTGTACTCCCTTCACTGGTTCACATGTTTGCTCCATTACCTAGTATAGCATATTTTTGCTGCATATTGTAAGTGGTAAGTAAGTATTTCGCAGCAATTGAGCTACATGTTATTTGCTTGTTGTATATAGCAACGAACATATGTATTACAATGTAGGGACAATGTTACTAATGTCCTAGTTTGGCGGCCAACGAAGAAGATATGCGGAAGGGGCATTGCATAGAGGGAGGGATGAGCGAATTCGCT
>DATGJV010000071.1:0-4074 GCA_035295005.1 Ktedonobacteraceae bacterium
GTTCACTCGTCCCTGCAAACGGTCGGGAATGATGGCGATGCGGTAGGTATATTGCGTCACCATGTAGATGGGAACAACGATGAAACTGATCGTGTTTGAAATTCCCAGTAACAATGGATTGGGCGCGATAGCGTAAAAGAGCCATGTTAACACCCATATCCATGTCGAGGTGATAATCACCTGCTGGAAGGAAAATCGCTTCTGGAGCGGGCCAACGAGCAATGCGCCAACCACACTGCCGATACCACCACTGGCGAAGATCAGTCCAATGACGGCGTTGGAAGCATGCATATGCTGGGCAAGTACGAGCAAGACCAGTACGTAGCCCATACACGGTGTAGTGATGCCAAAGGTGAGAATGGCGAGAAAGCGGATGACTGGATGGTGCCAGAGCCATGCAATGCCTTCACCAATCTCCTTCCACATGTTTTGGGGTGCCTCTACATTGATTGTTCGCTCTTCCTGAAATTGTGTCCGAATAAAGAAAAGCGATACGACCGAGGCCACGTAGGAAACAGCATCGGCTAAAAAGGGTAAGGTACTGCCAATACCATAGAGAATCGGGCCAAGTGCCGGGCCGACCACGGTTGAGAGCGAGTACGTGACCTCGTTTTGCGACATGGCATCGGATAGTTGCTCCCTTGTTACCACATGTGGAATGGCCGCCGTCTCGGCAAGGCTGTAGAAGACGAAGAGCGTCCCTTCAACCAGCGACACCAGCGCCAGTTGGAGAAATGTCAGCTGCCCGAACGCCAGCGCAACTGGAATGCTCCCCAATGCTATCGCCCGTCCGCTATCAGCCAGCACCATCACCTTTTTGCGGTTCCAGCGGTCAACCAGCGCACCGGCGGGCAGACAGAGAAAGGCATACGGCAAGGCTCGCAGCGATGTCATTAATCCAGCTTCCGCCGGAGAATTCGTCAGCGCGAGTATGAGCAATGGAAAGGCAACCAGCGACACTTGCGAGCCAACCGACGAAACCGCTTGCCCGCTTAACAGCAGCAGGTAATCGCGGTTGCGCCATAAAGGTATTGAACGCGGTATGCGCTGTTCATTCACATTAGCAGATGTTGTCTGTTGTTTAATTGGCATAATAAAAAGCTCCTGTTGAGAGTAAACAGAGTTGAACAATGCAGTAACGACAATGGGAGTACTCTCAATCAGGAAGCGGAGCGGGTAGCATGAATAACGCAGGTAACACCGCGAGCATCGAGGAGAGAGATGCCCATTGCGGCGACCAGCACCGGGGAACTGTAGGGGCCCGATTTATCGCGCCCTCGTCCTGTAGGGGCTCGATTTATCGTGCCCAACGCGACGAGCGAAGCAATGTCGCGTTCAGGAATGTTTAGAACGTGAGCAAGCGAAGCGAATGTTGCCATTTTCTGCCGCACAGACCCGGCGTGATCGCCCGTGCGGCCGCATCGCTCATCTGGATAAAGTGTACGATGTACATACGTTTCTTTCTCTTAACATAACATGTGAATTATAGGATACAACAACCTCATGTAGTAAGATAGTATCATTCCATAACTATGATGTCAATGCCAGTTCCGTATCCCTTACAGGATTGGCAAATTACTGCAAGGGGAGGCCAGGGTACCCGCAAGGGGATACCCCTACTATACACGGCCCCGTGTATAGTAGGGGTATCCCCTTGCGGGTACCCTGGCTCCATCCGATACGATTTCACCCCGATATCGTAGGGGTATCCTCTCCAACCTTTATTAATCTAGATAATCTCTAAGGGCGTGCGTTGCTTCAGAATGGCGCAACTTGCGGATGGCTCGCTCCTCGATTTGACGTACTCGCTCTCGCGTCACTTTCAACTTTTCCCCCACTTCCTCCAGTGTGTAGTCATGATCGTCCTTCAAGCCGAAACGCAGTTCGATAATCTGTCTTTCGTAGTTGCTGAGTTGATCAAGCATGGTGCGAATCTTTTCCCGGAGTACACGTTGATCAATGAGTTCCGTAGGCTCACTTTTGTGGTTATCCTCGATGATATCACCGAGCGTATTTTCGTCTTCGCCAGAAAGTGGTGCATCTAACGAAAAGATTTTTTCAGTCCAGATCAGCAACTGATTGATACGATCCGCGGTCGTTCCTAATCTCTCTGCAATCATCTCAGCGTCCGGCTCTCGTCCTGATTCTTGATAAAGCTGGCGCATCATCCGTTTAACACTTCTAGCCTCTTCAATGATATAGGCGGGAAGATGGACGGGGTGCGTATTTTCCAGGACGGCATGGATAATGGCTTGCTTAATCCACCATGTCGCATAGGTGGAAAAGCGGAAACCTTTTCTGTAGTCGAATTTCGTAACGGCGCGAATAAGTCCGATGTTGCCCTCTTCGATGAGGTCTTCCAGTGTAAGCCCTTGTCCCACATATTTTTTGGCTAAACTCACCACCAGGCGCAGGTTTGCCTCAATGAGGTGGTTACGCGCATCCATATCGCCTTGCTCTATGCGTTGGGCGAGGTAGGTTTCGTGTGCCACAGTCAGAAGTGGGAAATAGGAGAACTCGCGTAAATACAGGCGCAGACTATCGCAGTGGGCTACATTACTGAGGTCTACTTCCTGGACGGCTTCACGTTCTATTGCGGTTGACTTATCTCCTCGATCAGTATCATATAGTATGTTTGGTTCCACGTGTTCGCTCTCTTTCGTTAGCTAAAATATAACCGGAACGTCAGGCCAGCCAGCATGAGTGGACTGTAGCCGAGGTTCCTGGCAGAAATATGCTGCATCTTTTGCAGCATGTTTCTGCCAGGAACCTTCTACCCTGTCACACTCCCATCCTCCCTCAACTCCACTGCCATTGCACAATATCGTCGGGGTCTTTGCCGTAGCGTCGGATATAATGGTGGTGTTCTGTGAGCAGCGACTGATAGTGACTCAATCGCTCGCTCATCTCTACAGGAATACACTGGTTTTCAGATGAAATGGCCGCCAGGCGAATCGCTTGCATGACGAGGTGATAGCGGTCGGTACCGTTACACACCTGCATATCAAAAGGCGTGGTGGTTGACCCTTCTTCCCGGTAGCCATTGACATGGAAGCGTTCAACATTGCCACGGCCAAAGAGCAACTGTTTGATGGCGGATGGGTAGCCATGGAAGTTGATAATGACAGGGCTACGCCGGGTGAAGACCTCTTCAAAGGCTCCGGTATCCAGGCCGTGCGGATGCTCGGCCTTTGGAGTAAGGATAAAGAGATCAACCACGTTGACGACTCGTATGCGCAGTTGCGGCAAGTCCCTGCGCAGTATCTGAGCTGCTGCCATCACTTCTAACGTCGGGTTATCGCCAATACCGACCAGTACCACGTCTGGATTGATACCATCGTCGGTGCTTGCCCGGTGCCAGACAGACGCCCCGGCGCGGCAGTGCGCAATGGCCTCTGACATGGAGAGCCACTGTGGATATGGTCTTTTTTCCGCGATGAGCAGGTTGATCGTGTTGGTATCGCGCAGACACTGATCCAATGTGTACAGCAAACAATTTGCGTCGGCGGGCAGGTAAATCCGTGATACCTCCGACTTTTTGTTTATCAATGTGTTGATAAAGCCAGGGTTCTGATGGGAAAACCCGTTATGTTCCTGCCTCCACAACGTCGAGGTTTGCAGGTAGTTCAGGGAAGCAACGGGCAAACGCCAGGGAAACTCGCCAGACATTTTGAGGAACTTCGCGTATTGATCCATCATGGATGAGATAATAGTGAGAAACGCCTCGTAGCTGGGAAAGAGTCCATGACGCCCTGTCAGGATGTACCCCTGAAGCCATGCCTGGCAAAGATGTTCGCTCAATACTTCTGAAACACGCCCACCATCGGCCTTGACTGTACTGTCATGGGGGGATACCGGCCACTGGTAGTTACGAGGAGCCGCTTCTAATACCGCGCCCAGCAGGTTGGATTCCAATTCATCGGGGCAGAAAATCCTGAATGTCTCTGGATTGCGTGTTACCACATCCTTCAGGTAGTTGGCCGAAGGTTCAATGTTGCTGCACGCCTCACGTTTGCCTGCTACGGCATGCTCATGCAAGTCGGGCAGGTCAAGTTCACGGCGAATGCCACCACC
>DATGJV010000072.1:0-4778 GCA_035295005.1 Ktedonobacteraceae bacterium
GTTCTGTTTTTTAATGTAATATGTGGGAGTTGTGCCACTATGGGTTCGCGGCTCAGAGGCTCCGTCAACTCGTGGAGTCGCTGCACTCCTTCTAATACGAGGTGCATTGCCAGTTCGAGCGATGGAGGTGGAGCGTCCCATGACCATACCAGCAAATCCTGACCCGGCAAGACATTTAATATGGTCATCGCTCCCATTGTTGGTTGCGTCGGGTCAACTACCGGCCCGGCGAGGATAGTTGGGACAGGCAATCCGAGCCGGGCCAGAATGGGCAAGATTGCTGCTTCTCTCTCAACGCCATCAATCCGTTGATCCATACGTAAAATCAACTTCTGCTCATCACCCTCCGGCAATGCCACTTGCACCCAGATAGGCCCCGGCAAACGCACCGTGCGATGAAAATGGGCCGAAACGATATGTGTTCCGTCCGGGCAGACCGAGAGAATCAGCGCCTCTTGAAATGTTGAGAGCGGATGCGCCATATCAGGAGGAGGATTCCAGGGTAACAGGTCAGTTGGTACCGGTATCTGGATTTTTGGATCAGGTGATGTGTCCGATGAATTCAATATGTTCATTATGTTCATCTCATTCCAGAATTTACGCACGTCCAGCACGGATGACATGTTTGTTCACAGATGTCAGGATAGCCAGGAACACTGCACAGGCTGACAGGAACAGGATCGCTGGAACGACTTGAAACCACTGGATCAACAGGCCGGTCAAAGCAAAGCCGAATGGCTGGAAGCCAAAGGCCAGCAGGCGAAAAACACTATTGACACGTCCTTGCAGTTCGTCTGGAATCAGCGAGATGCGATAACTGAACTGTACCACGTTATAGATAGGCCCTGCCACAAAGAGGCATGCAGAGATTACTCCCAGCAGGAGCGGATTAGGCGCTATGGCATAGAGCGGAAAGCACAACGCCTCAAACCAGATGGTACAGATAATGACCGGACCAAAGCGGAAGCGTTTCTGGATCGGCGCACCCAGCAAAGAGCCAACAATCGCTCCGACTCCACCAATCGTCAGGATCGTTCCATACAGTAGCGAAGAGCCATGCTGCTGCTTCACCAGCACCAGCAGAATGGGCAGTAAACCCGCGCCGATAAAGTTGCAGCCGCCTGTGAGAAAGGCGATGTAGCGAATGAGCGGCTGGTGCCAGAGCCAGCTCAGCCCTTCGCGAATTTCGGCCAGCAGTTTGCGCTGCTGATGCGCCTCTCGTTGTTCCTGGAAAGGCACTTTGATAAAGCTCAGTGTGATTACGGAGACTATGTAGGAGATGGCGTCAGCCAGAAATGGCACAGATCGGCTCAGCGTGTAAAGAGCGCCGCCAAGTGCCGGACCAACAAGGACTGTCGTGCCTGTCGTCGCTTCGTTCTGCGACGTGGCTAACGGGATCAGTTCCTTACTGACGACCCGTGGCAGACAGGATGCTTCTGCCAGGTTAAAGAATACGTAGAACGTACCTTCAATCAGGGTGTTGGCACAGATCTGCGCGACGGTCAAACGTCCCAGCACCATCATGACAAGCACACTCGCTAGATTGATGGCTCGCCCGGTATCGCAGAGAATCATCAAGCGTTTGCGGTCCCAGCGATCAACCAGCGCACCGACGATCAGGCTGAGAAAAAGATAGGGCAATGTTCCCAGACCACCCACCAGGCCAACTAACGCCGCCGAATGTGACAGGTCCCAGACCAGGAGCGGGTAAGCGGTCCCGGTAATCGTTGTGCCGAGGGAAGAGACCGCCTGACCGCTCCAGAGCAACATAAAGTCACGATTGCGCCAGAGGGCCGCACGGCTCACCCTGTTCGTCTTCTCCTTAATGGTCGTCGTCTTCATGAATTTCTCTCTGTCAGCAGCGGTTTGATTTGTGAGCCGATTGAGTGACACCTTGCCTCAACGGTTGAGCAAGTATAGCACGCTTCTTATATCGTATCAAGGGCGATGTGTTTTTTCCTGGCACCAGATTTTCCAACATTTTCATGGCTTTTCCTCTTGACATTCTTTATTTTACTGGCTATAATCTAACCAGTTAGTTAATTAACCAACTGGTTAGATAGAAAATGAATGGAAAATCAAAGGAGATAGAGGAAAGAATGTCTGAACCTGGAAGTAGACGAAGCGGACAGGGAAGAGCCCATGATGCAGAGGGAACACGCACAGCAATTCTCGACGCAGCGGAAGAGGTATTCGCGGAGCAAGGTTACGATGGAGCGCGAATAGATGTTATTGCGGCGAAGTCGGGCTACAACAAAAGTCTGATCTTTCACTACTTTGGTGATAAGCTTGGACTCTATACGGAGGTACTCAGGCGAGCAGACCTGGAGACGCGAGAACTGCAGGCACGAGTGCTGACCCCTCTGATGGAGAATGAGATGGTGACGAAGGATGCTGAAAGGTTTAGAACATTACTTGAGGTAACTATACGAGCCCTTTTTGATTATCTGGTAGAGCGTCCGCGTCTCTCGCGCATGATTATGTGGGAACAGGCAGAGGGATGGCAGACCTATGCGAAGGTTGCCGCACATTTTGATACAGAGGATATTGAGCAGTTCGAGGCACTGTTCCAGCAAGCCCGCAACGCTGGCTTCCTGCGATCAGACTTTGCACCTGCGATACAACTGACAATAGCCTTGCAAATCTGTTTGTCCTATATCTGCTCTCTTCCTTTATACGAGACGATGTTGCCAGATGAAGACTTGTCTACTAGAGCGTCGCTTGAACGCGCACGCGAACAACTTGTGAAATTTGTCGTTGCCGGCATGATGGTTGATATGCCGGAGACAAAACCATAACAGAAAAAGAAATCAGGAGGTTCGATATGCATCTCACATACAGATGGCAGGCCACGCTTGTAATCGCGCTCGGTCTGCTGATGGCGGTCCTTGATAGCACTATTGTCAGCGTCGTGCTGCCGCAAATAGCGACAGCGTTCCATACAGACTTCCAGACGATAACCTTGGTCGGCACGGGCTACTTCCTGGCGAATGCAGCAGTTATTCCTATCATTGGATATCTCAGTGATCGTATCGGCACGAAAACGGTGTTCCTTATCGCACTGGGAATTTTTACGCTTGGTTCCGGGCTATGCGTAATCGCGCCTACCGAGCAATGGTTAATCGCCTTCCGCCTTCTACAGGGCGTTGGCGGTGGAGCATTATTACCAATCGCTATGGCAATCATCTTTCGCCTCTTCGAGCCGACGGAGCGTGCGGGTGTCATGGTGGTACTGATGGTTCCGTTGCTGCTTGCTCCAGCCTTTGGTCCCACACTTGGAGGCTACCTTGCGACGAACTTTAGCTGGAATGCAATCTTCACGATCAACTTGCCAATTGGCGTCGTAGCCTTCATTCTGGCGTTGCTTGTCCTGCGGAACAATGCAACCGAGCGTGAGGCCAATGGCAGCGATGGAGTGTTCGCGAAAGGATTTGATCTGGCCGGTCTGCTGCTTTCGATGGCAGGCTTTACCGCCTTCGTCTACGGCATCAACGAGGCAGGTTCACGCGGCTGGGGTGATGCCACGGTTATCGCCTTCCTGATTGCCGGTGGTGTCTTGCTCATCGCGTGTGTTATTGTGGAACTATTGGTGAAAGACCCGGTGATAGATGTCCGGCTGTTCCTCAGCTACACGTTCACGATCTCGAACATCCTGATATGGGCAACAACGGCAGTACTCTTTGGTAGCCTTTTTCTCTTACCTTTCTTTTTCGAGAAGGTGCAAGGGTTATCCTCGTTCACTACAGGCGAGATTTTGATCTCCCAGGGTCTGGCAATGGCTGTGGGATTGGCGATTGGCGGCAAATTATATAACCAGGTTGGGCCGCGTATCCTGTCAGTTATTGGTCTCGCACTCGTTGCCGTCTCCATGATTGGCTTTACGCAACTGGACGTGACAACGACAGGAGCATCGTTGCAAATCTGGCTGATCCTGCGTGGTATCGGGCTGGGCCTCGTCGCACAACCATTACAAACACTGGCAGTATCGGTAGTGAGCAATAAGCTGATGGCAAAAGCCTCGTCGCTGATGAGTTCAACAAAGCTCGTTTCCGGTGCCGTGGGTGTCGCCGTCCTGACGACCTACCTGACGCAACAGGGAACCACGCATGCAAAAGATATTGCCGCCGGTTTCTTGACGCATCCGCTCAGTGGCGTGGCTGCTACCTGTGCGCAACAGGCAGGTCGAAACGCTTCGGCCCTCCAGGCATGTGTTGCGCAGCATGCTGTAACAATGGGTCTAAATGACACCTTTTTCGTCTCGTTGATCGGCTGTATCATCTGCGTAGTGCTGGCGTTCTTCGTTGGTCGCGACCCTGCTATTGAGGCCGCGAAGGCCGCCAAAAAGCGCGGCGAGACAGTTGAGGCACAGCCTGAAGTGCCTGTTATGAGCGAGTAGGGACAGGCCAGTATGAGCCATGTTAATTGTTGAACGAGAGTAAGCCGCAATTCATTCTCAAATGGCTTTGACAACCGGATACAATAATAGCCGCACCGCTTGTAGGGGTCCGCTTCAGCGCACCCAGCCACCAGCGATAGCGCGGTGGCAGTCCTGACCCTGTATATTACCCTGTTCAGTTGTCAAAGTTCATGAGAGAGTTCATTTGAGAATGAATTGCCCTGTTTGTTCATACAATTCAAGGTCTGCGAGCGTTTCACTATAGAGTGCTGGCAGTTCCATAGGAAGTTCATCGGGTGTAAAGAAGCCCGCATGAGTTGTTTCGTCTGTAGAGGTCACGATGGTCCCTTGCCAGCGATCAACCCGAAAAGCCAGAGCAAAC
>DATGJV010000073.1:0-10179 GCA_035295005.1 Ktedonobacteraceae bacterium
CAAGCGGTTAGACCTTGCACCGGGGCCGCAACACCTGGATGGTCCAACAGCACTGGAATATGTCCGTTCGCGCCACGCTGACCTCGTGGGCGATTTCGGGCGCTCGGTACGCCAGCAACAAATTCTATCGCAGTTGAAAACGAAGCTGCAAAATCCAGGCATTGTCAGTCAATTACCTTCCCTGGCGAATGACTTGAATGGGTATGTGAAAACAGATATGGCCTTGCCACAGGTTTTCCAACTGATGAATTTCGCACGCACTATCAATCAGAGTACGATTAAGCAAGTTGTTCTGGATGGGTCATATTCGAGAACCGTCGGTTCATATCAGACATCTTACGGCCCACAAGATATCGTCGTGCTGAATTGCGGCACCGTGCAGCCATTAATCGCGCAACTATTTGCGCTGGGCAATAATGCCCGGTGCAATACCGGCATTAGTTACAATGGCACGCCGCAACAGGTGGCATCTGTATCACAGCCGTTAACGCAAGCGGTAGCGACAATGCCTGCTACCTCAGTTAGTACAACAAATACAACAGACCTCTGGCAAATTCTGAGTCAGATGGCAAATCTGAGCAAATTGAGCATGAACGATGGCTCCAGTGACCTGTTTGGCATCCATAGTCTGCTCGATTTGTTATGCTTTGTGACATTTGAGACACCGATTGGCTTGCAAGTTTAAACAGAGGAGCAAGGTGTATCTCTGTATCATGCACCTTGCTTCTGAGTTGTAGGATTGGTGTATCGGTGGATTGTGCAAGTGAACCATATCAATCAGGAACGAATAATGAAACGATATAGATTTCTCTCGTGGCATACCTTTTTCTTACTGGCCCTCGTTGCGCTCAGTGTGCAGGGATGTCTTGGCATTGGTGGGAGCAGCAGTAACCAGAACTTTAAGCAGGTCAATACGAGTACCGGGAGCCATATAGGCATCAATAATGGGAATCAGGCTCTTTATAAGGGGAAAATATACTTTACCCAGAATCGTAACCTGTTCGTCGTTGACGGCAACCGCAACATCACACAATTAACAAAAAATGCCGATGTACGTGACCCCGCGATTTCACCCAATGGGAAATGGATCGCCTTTGTCGAACGCTTCACAAATTATGCTGATCTCATCATTATGTCAACTGATAACGGCCCCTGGCATACTATTATAGGCGGGGGTGGACACTTCTATGCCAATAGTGGGGGCTTTATTCAGAATGACTTCTACTGGGTTGGGCAACCATCATGGTCGCCGGACAGTTCGCATTTGCTGTTCTTGAGCGACTTCCAGAAAAATTTCGATTGGGCCAATTTAGGTGGCGATTTCGCAGCCGCGCCTTTCGTTGATTTGCAAGTTTTCTCAATATCCATTAATCACCCACCGTATAACGGAGCGCAAGCAAAAGCGGCCTCACAAATCGTTGCTTATGCCGACTACGGCGATGGCGGCAACCGCGACCCTATGTACCGTCCCAAAAATCCCAACCAGATTATCTACACGCACTACACGTATGATAAGACTGGTACCACCCAGTACATTCAGCTTTACCTGGAAAATCCCAATGCTATTGCCGCTAACCCCGGTAAATATAGCCCCGGCATAGAAGGGTCGGGACTTGACCCGGCGGTAGCCCTTACACCCACGAGCGTGGAAAGTATGCAACCCGACTTCTCTCCTGATGGCAATTCTATCGCCTATATTCGCCGCATAGACTCGACACATTCCGGTCTCTACGTCATGTCAACGCCAACTGCCAGTGTCACCAGTAACCCGAATGATCCCACCGCGGTAAAAGCGGCGCTGGTTCCATACGCGAAGTCTTCGCTTATCGTCTCCGGGCAATTTATCAGTCAGCCCGTCTGGTCGCCTGATGGCAAGCAGATTGCTTACCTGTCGTACACCAACAGTGAATTCGATATCTGGCTGGCAAATGTGAGTGTTGATCCTAAGACTGGCGTGTACAAGATGAGCGGCAGCCCGGTACAATTGACACAGGGTGGCGTGGATGCCGATTCTCGTCCGTTCTGGACCGCATAAGCGAAACACCTTTTCAAGCATGTAGTAGCAGCAAGGAAGGAACAGACACCATGTCTCAGGAGTCCCAGGATGCACCCACAAATGCGTCATCCAATATTCCCAACGGGCCGCCGGCTCAGCCGCAGGGTGGGCCACCCCTACAGATACCACGTCGTCCCGACGGTTCAGGGCTGCTCTCAAATTGGAAGGCCAATCAAAATCAACAGGGACAGCAGAGACAACCGTGGCAACAAGGTCAACAAGGTCAACAGCCGAATCCTGGAGCGAATAGTGTCGCGCCCTATGGGCAATCCTTCAATCCACAACAGAGACCACCTGCGCAAAACATGCCGCCGTTCCAGCAGCCTCCGCAATGGCAGAGGCCAAATGCACAGCATGAGCCACCTTTTAACCCGCAGCAGCAACCGATGCTCGGAGCAGGAGGCGGGCCGGGCAACAATGGCGGGAAAAAGCAATCTCGCAAGAAAAAACGTCGCTTCCCCATCTGGGCCAGGGTTGTCGTCGGCATCCTTGCTGTCCTGCTCATCCTCATTGGGAGCGGTGTGTACTATTATGAAACGAACTTCGCGGGAGTGATTTCCAACGATACAGGTCAGGTCGCGCCACGCGCAAAAAACGATGTCAACCCAAATCAAAACCAGAACCCCGGCGGCAGTGTTTTAAGTGGAGGCCGTGTCAACATCCTGTTATTGGGCAGTGACGATGATTACAAAAGTCGCGTCATCTATGGCGGTATCCTGGCACAGACAGATATTATCGTCTCCATTGACCCGGCAACGCATAGCGTCACTATGTTTTCTTTACCTCGTGATACATGGCTGAACGTTCCGGGTTTTGGTATGCACAAGCTAGACCAGGCTTTTCTGCTGGGCGGTGGAGGTGCTAATGGTGCCTCACTGACTATGGCAACCATTCACCAGGATTTTGGCGTCTATATCAACCATTACGCCTGGGTTGGTTTAAGCGGCTTTACAAAGGTCATTGACACCGTTGGCGGCATAGACATCAATGTGATTCACCCGATTACAGATGACGCTTATCCTGATGATACTGGTAAAGGAGCGACGGACCCCTACGCCGTGAAACGCCTGTTTATTCCCGCCGGTCCACAACACCTCAACGGCCTCACGGCGCTGGAATATGTCCGTTCGCGCCACGCCGACCTCGTGGGCGATATTGGACGCTCGGTACGCCAGCAACAGATACTCAACCAGTTAAAGTACAAGCTGGATAATCCAGGCATTATTGGACAATTGCCCACGCTGGCAAATGACTTGAATGGCACCGTCAAAACGGACATGGGATTACAACAGGTCTTTGACCTTGTGAATTTCGCCCGCTCGGTTGATCAAAGCAAGATACAGAAAATCACGCTGGGTGCGCCGTATTCAAGTAATGCAAACATTGGCGGCCAGGATGTCATCCAGCTGAACTGTGCGCTGGTACAGCCATTAATTGCGCAAACATTTGGACTGGGAACCAGTGCAAAATGCAACTTGCAGGCAAATGGCACCAGTTCTTCACCGATAGCACGTGTAACTCTGCCGTTGCCCGTTGTCAATGCTACAACGCACGTTTCTGCATATGACCTGTGGCAAGCAATCAACAACATGACAAACACCAATCTGATGAATATATTCGGCAACTGGAGCGATTTCACAGGTATCCATAGTTTGCTCGACCTGCTGTTCCTGGCAACCTTTGAATCGCCAGCCGCGTTACTGTTTTGAAGATGCGTTTACAATGGGGTCTCGTACACCTTTACCGTGTTATGCTGGTTTTTCAGTACCTGTGAGCATAGCATGTGATATATATGAAAGATAGAAGATGAAAAAACACGTTCCCTGGCACCTGTTTTTCTTACTTGCGCTGCTTGCCTTCAGCGTGCAAAGTTGCCTGTGGTTTGGCAGCAGCAACAGTGGAAACTTTCAGACCAAAACCACAAAAAGCGGTCAAAAGATAGGGGTCAGCAACGCTGTTTTCAAGGGAAAGATTTACTTTACCATTAGCGGAGATTTGTTCGTGCTGGATGGCGCACGCACACTGACACAGTTAACGCATGGCATAGAGGTGCGTGACCCGGCAGTATCTCCCGATAGGAAATGGATAGCCTTTATTGAGAGATACTACAATTATTCCAATCTTGCTATGATGTCAACCAATGGAGGACCAGTCCATATTTTGCTGAGCGGCGCGGGCGGATTTCAACCCAATCCTCCTTTCGCGCCTAAAAATACCTTTAACTGGTATGCACAACCCTCGTGGTCGGCAGACAGCAAATCGGTACTATTCCTGAGCGATTTGCAAAAGAATTACTTCTGGGCAAACTACCAGTATGGTGATTTAGGCACAGATTTTGATCAATCACCGTTTCTCGACATGCAGGTATTTACTCTCTCTATCGCCAACCCGCCTTCACGGGATACCGTCATGAATTCAGGTATCGTTGCATACGCGGACTATGGCGACGGCGGCGATCAATATCCGAGTTATCGTCCAGGACATCCAGACCAGATCATCTATACACACTTCACCTACGATGCTAAAACAAGAACGCAGCAAGTTGTCCAGCTCTACATGGAAGATCCAAAGGCAATTATTGACCATCCTGAAATACACTATCACCCAGGAGACCCAGGCGCGAGCTTCGATCCTGCTATAGCCATCACGCCGCCCGGTACAACCGTCACCAATATAGAACCGAATTTTTCACCTGACGGCAACTCTGTTGCCTATATACGCAATATAGACGCTACGCACATGGGCCTCTATGTGATGCCTGTTCCGCCATCGAACATCACAACAGACCCCAATAACCCGACAATGCAGAAAGCGGCACTTATCCCATACCAGAAGTCGTCACTCATTGTCTCAGGGAATTTCATCAGCCAGCCCGTCTGGTCGCCCGATGGCAAACAATTGGCCTATCTTGCGTATTCCAACAACACGTTCGATATATGGCTAGCCAATGTCACTCTCAATACCAAAACTGGCGTCCATACCATGCAAGGAAGTCCCATTCAGCTGACAAGTACCAATGGGGCATTGAATGCTGATTCTCGTCCATTCTGGACTGCTTAGCGCGTAAATGGTATACTGTGTTTTGACATTACGGATTGTTGTGGCATGTTGGCCCAGGTTGCTTGAGGATAAGGTAAGACGTTGAATCAATTTGATGGCATACTGATTGCTGGACGGTACGAGATACAGGAGCATATCGCGACGGGCGGTATGGCGAGCGTTTTCAAAACCTGGGATCGCCACATCGAGCGCATGGTGGCGATTAAGGTGCTGCGGTCTCTGGATAAAAATGACTCGCGAGCAGTTGAACGCTTCCGGCGTGAGGCACGCGCCGCCGCCAAGCTCGGTCATCCCAACGCCGTCACGATTTACGACTTCGTAGAAGAGATGGGCCAGTACTTTCTGGTGATGGAATTCATAGACGGCCCTACGTTGAAACAGGTGATTGTGCAAAATGGGCAGCTGCAGCCGCGTGAAACGATAGAAATCGCTGCCCAGGTCTGCTCTGTCCTGCAAGTGGCCCATGCTCGCGGCTTTATTCACCGCGATATCAAACCGCAGAACATTATGTTGATGGCAACAGGCAACCCAGGCGGCGGCATCACCCGTAATAATGCACTGGTCAAACTCACCGATTTCGGCATTGTGCGCGTGGCGGAAGACGCGGGCCTCACCAACAGTGGTATCGTACTTGGCACCGCCGATTATCTTTCACCGGAGCAGGCACGCGGCGAAACGTTGACCGCTTCATCCGACCTGTATTCGCTCGGCGTGGTCATGTTTGAAATGCTGGCAGGTCGCCCTCCTTTCATCGGGCCAACCGCCGTCTCTATCGCTATGCAGCACGCTTCGACGAAACCCCCGTTGTTGCGCCAATTCAATCCAGCCGTGCCGCCTTCCGTCGAACGCATTGTCATGCGCACGCTGGAGAAAGAGCCTGATGAACGCTTCCACTCGGCGGCGGAAATGGAACAGACGCTACGGGCATGTGCGCGAGAACTATCCAGGCGCAATCAGCCTGACCGCGTACCCGCACGCAACTCTTCCATGCAGTATCCAGGCAATGCTATTCCTGGCCCGGATGGGAAGGGACCTGGTACACCGCCAGGACAAAGACAGTACTCACCCTGACCATTTCTGCGTTTCTCTATCGTTATTTATATGTAAGGGCCAATTGGCAACATCAAATCATTCAAGGATTTCATCATGGAACGTACACAAATTCGCACATCAGAAGCGCCAGCCGCCATTGGGCCGTACAGTCAGGCCATTCGCTGCGGCCAATTCGTTTATGCCTCCGGCCAGATTGCCCTTGACCCGGCCAGCGGTGAACTGGTTGGCAACGACGTACAGGCGCAGACGCAGCGCGTCCTGCAAAATGTTCAGGCCGTTCTTGCCAGCGCGGGAACATCACTTGCCAACGTGGTAAAGACGACCGTCTTTCTCACCTCTATGAGCGACTTTCAGGCGATGAACGCCGTCTATGCCAACTTTTTCAGCGGCGTAGCACCCGCCCGTTCGACGGTGGCCGTGGCAGAGTTGCCGCGCAAGGCTCTGGTCGAGATTGAGTGCATCGCTCTCGTCGAAGCTTAGTTACACGCGGGAGAATGTCCAGTGAGTGCAGCAAACACATCCAATACAGCAGCGATCTGGCGTGACACGCTCGAACGTCTGAAATCAACGACCATTGACGCGGTCAGCAAAGCATGGCTTCAATCTGCCTATTTGACCAGCACACCCGATATTGGTGCCGACGATATTGACGCCGCTGCCTTGAATGACCAGGGAGAGGCCGAACAGGCCATGTATTTCACGCTCCAGGTACCCGGTAGTCTCGCACGCGATATTATCAGTACACGCTGGCGACGTTCGATTGAGGATATACTTATGGATGTCACGGGTCAGCAGGTTGCCATTACCGTGACAAACACCTCCGATGGCTCTGATAATAGCGATGACGGTTATCCTGGCTTCCCTGAGTCAGATGGACGCAACAGAAAAGCTGGCTTCCAGTATAACCTTCCGGCAGCCGAAGAGCAGGAAGTCAACTACGCTTACTACGATATTCCTGCAAGGTCCGCCATGCACAACAACGCTCACTACACAGGCAGCGACACCCTGGAAGATTGGGATAACGAGCAGCGTGCCAATATTTTGATGCACAATCGCCTCAACCCACGCTACAGCTTCGATGCATTCATTGTCGGCAATAGCAACCGCCTGGCACATGCTGCTTCACTGGCTGTCGCGGAGGCACCCGGCGAGTCATATAACCCGCTCTTCCTCTACGGCGGCGCGGGACTGGGCAAGACCCACCTCCTGCACGCCATTGGACACCAGGGCGTGCAAACGGGGCTGGCCGTACTGTACGTCTCCTCTGAGCAATTCACCAACGAAATCGTCAACGCCATACGCTACCGTACTACCGAAGAGTTCCGTGCCAAATATCGTTCGGTTGATATTCTGCTGGTTGACGATATCCAATTTATCGCGGGCAAAGAATCGACCGAGGAAGAGTTCTTCCACACTTTCAATAGTTTGCACGAGATGAGCAAGCAAATTGTCATCTGTAGTGACCGTCCGCCAAAGGCTATCCTCAGCCTCGAGGAACGTCTCCGCTCGCGCTTTGAATGGGGTCTTATTGCTGATATCCAACCACCCGATTTAGAGACACGTATGGCTATCTTGCGCGTCAAGGCCGACTTGCTGCACTACCGCATACCTGATGATATCATTGCCTACATCGCCGGGCGCGTACAAACGAATATTCGTGAGCTGGAAGGTTGCCTGAATCGCCTGATGGCCTACCAGCAGCTTCACCGCACGGACCTGACAATGGATGTTGCCCGCGCCGCTATGTCCTCGCTGGGCGACGATATACGGGAATCTCGACTGGATAGTAAGCAAATCGCACAGGCGGTAGCGGAATACTATCATATCTCGCTGGATGCCATGTGCGGCAAGCAGCGCGACAAGCATATCGTCATGCCGCGCCAGATTGCCATGTTCCTGATTCGCCAGGAGACGCAAGCCTCCCTGCTCGAAATAGGGCAGCTTTTCGGTGGCCGCGACCATAGCACCGTACTGCATGCCTGTGAAAAAATTGACCGCGAGGTGAATATCAACCCGACTCTGCGCCGCGAAATTGTGGCTATCCGCGAACAATTACTGAGGGATTAACAATACAACCATGCTACCATACACCACCTATCTGATAGACCTGGACGGGGTCATTTACCGTGGCAACGAATTGCTGCCCGGCGCACAGGAATTTATTGCCTGGCTCGATGCGAACCATAAGAAGTACCTGTTCCTCACCAATAACTCGTTTGCCAGCGAGACGCAGGTGCTGGAAAAGCTATCTCATCTGGGCATATCCAGTGATACCAGCCACGTACTCGGCGCGGGACAGGCCGCGGTGCAAAACATCGCGCATCGCTTCCCTTCGGCCACTGTCTATCTCGTCGGCGAAGAACCCATGCGCACTATGCTGCTTGAACACCATCTCAAGGTTGTCGCACTCGATGACGCTAAAGCCGATGTCGTCCTCGTCGGCCTTGATAGAACGTTTGACTATAAGAAGCTCACGTGCGCCGTACAGGCAATAATGGCCGGAGCGACCTTCATCGCCGTCAATCGCGACCCACGTCTGCCGGTCGCAGGTGGCCTCATTCCCGGCTGCGGCGCAATGGTAGCGGCCATTGAAGCAGCCAGCAGCATTCCCCCTGAGGTCGTGGGCAAACCGGAGCCAACACTGCTCCAGGAAGCCATGCGTCTGCTTCACAGTACACCCGACGAAACCGTCATGATAGGAGATACGCTCTCCGTTGATATTCTGGCGGGCAAGAACGCCGGAACCCACACCATTTTCGTGCTGTCCGGCAGTAATTCGCTGGCCGACGAGGAGAAATTTCAGGCCAAACCCGACCATATCTACCAGGACGTAGCAGACTTGCTCAAAGAGTTACAGCGAAAGTAGGGGAGTGCTTCTTCCCGGAAACTTTTTACTAAACCATTGACTTAATTAAGAAAATGGTTTATAATAGTGATGTGAATACCTTTAGTACAGGAAGAAGAAAATGAGCAAAGTTTTATCGAAAGATGGCACCGACATCGTGTTTGACAGGTCAGGTCAGGGTCCCGCGCTTATCATGGTAAGTGGTGCAACCGCCACGCGAGCAGCCGCGGCAGGTGCCGCAGAGAGTTCCTCACCATACTTCACCGTGTATGCCTACGACCGGCGTGGTCGGGGTGATAGCGGGGATACACCTCCCTACGCAGTCGAGCGTGAGGTTGAAGACATTGACGCCCTTATCACCGAAGCCGGTGGCTCTGCCTTCGTCTTCGGACATTCCTCCGGCGCGGTGCTGGCCCTGGAAGCAGCACGGATGCTTCCCCACAGGATCACGAAGCTGGCGGTGTACGAGCCTCCGTTCATCATAGATGACAGCAGACCCCCAATACCGGCAGATTATGTGGCTACTCTCAATAAACTGATCGCCGAGGGTCGCCGGGGCGATGCTGCCGAGTACTTCATGACCAGGGCAGTGGGCATGTCCGCCGCAGACGTGGCCTTCATGCGCAACTCACCTATGTGGGAGACGATAGAGCAAGTGGCCCACACAATACCCTACGATGGTACCATCATGGGAGATACCATAAGCGGCAACCCGCTATCAATCAGGAAGTACGCCTCTGTCTCAGTTCCCACGCTTGTGATGGATGGCGGAAACAGTCCCGCGTTCATGCATCACAGCGCGGAGGAACTCGCGAAGATTATACCCGACGCACAGCACCGCCGCTTTCCGGGTCAGGACCACGGCATCTCCCCCGAAGTCCTCACGTCTGCTCTGGTGAAATTCTTCAAGGGCAGAGACAGCCTCCAGACAGGCGGAAGGGAGCAGGAATAAAGATGGAGATGAAACTTGAGCTTGTGCCGGTCCCGGTTTCCGACGTTGACCGCGCAAAGTCCTTCTATGTTGAACAGGTTGGGTTTCACTTAGACCATGATGTACAGCCTGGGAACGGAATGCGAGTTGTCCAGCTCACACCACCTGGATCAGCCTGTTCGATTGTCATTGGAACTGGTATGGGCGAAATATCCGCGATGCAGCCAGGCTCCG
>DATGJV010000074.1:0-7078 GCA_035295005.1 Ktedonobacteraceae bacterium
TCGGCGCTGCCGGACCTTTTACCATCCTGTTCAGTTTTGCAGATAACGGGCAAGAAATTGTTTGAAGAGACCCGCACACAGGCGGAGCAGACAATGGAGGGTATGGACGATGAGACACGGCAACGCTATAAGCTGGTGGCGTATCTGAACGAGGAAATGCCATTGGCGCTACAAGCATCCACTATCGTTCTCTGCAGGGCAGGAGCGGCGACATTGAGTGAATTGGCTGTATTGGGCAAACCCGGTATCCTGGTACCCTTGCCGCCAGCCATTGGCAGTTCGCCCCAGGAGGCGAATGCCGCGATGTTTGGACGAAAAGGGGCTGCTTACGTAATTAAGGATTTAGATTTGAAACGAGAAGTTGTTGTAGAACGTATTATAAATAGCATTTCATCCAAAGATGAACTTACAGCAATGGCGGAAGCCGCTTTGGCTTTTGCTATGCCGGATGCGACGCAGGCGATTGCAGCTGAAGTCGTGAAAATAGCTACTATGCGCGGAGCAAGGGTAACGCGCCATGAAAGCCTGGTTGTGTGAAAACAGCGAATTTGCATTTTATGGGTATAGGCGGCCAGGGCATCTCAGCGGTGGCGCAAATGGCGCGACTCGCCGGTGAGGTTGTGACGGGCTGCGACCGGCAAGCTTCAGCGACGACAGGGTTGTTGGAGCAGGCCGGGATACCCGTGCAGATAGGACATAGCGCGAGCCACCTGGAAGGTGTGGATACGCTGGTTCTCAGTCCTGCTGTACCCGCGCTTGACCCGGCTAATCCAGAGCTACTGGCGGCTCACGAACGGGGCATACCGGTAGTACCCTGGCAGGAGTTGTTGGGCAAGTTCATGCAGGGTAAATGCGTTCTCTCGGTGAGCGGCGTGCATGGCAAAGGAACAACAACCGCGATGCTTGCACTGATGCTGGTGGACGCGGGACTTGACCCGACCTGCGAAATTGGCGCGATAGTGCCGCGTTTCGGCGCGAACTATCGCCTGGGCAAGAGCGATTTCTTTGTGAACGAGGCGGACGAGTTCAATCACAATTTCTGGCACTATCATCCGAGATTGACGATAGTGACCTCAATTGAGTTTGAGCATCCTGAGTTCTTCGCAGACTATGCCGCGTACCTGGATGCTTTTGAGCATTTCATTCGCGGTATGGATATGACCGGAGATTGGCCGGTGCCGCCGACGCTCATCTTGAATGTGGATAGCCAGGGTTGCGCCGACCTGCGGAATCGGCTGAGCGACTGGCAGGGGCGAATCGTCACCTATGCAGTAGTCGAAAAAAGTATGCATGCAGCGTCTATAGATACAAAGCAAGCGAGCTCTGAAAGTGAAATTAGAATTGCGTCTAATAATGTGACAAATATTGAGCTTTATCCGTCTAACCAGAAGCAAGCGACCTTTGAAGCTTTTGATGTGCGTCTTGAGGGAGAGACGAGCTTTCGTGTAAGGTCACAGGATGGAACCGCTTTCTCAAGAGATATCGTGTTTCACTTGAATCTGCCGGGTATCCATAATGTGGAGAATGCCCTGGCGGCTTTGACGGCAGCAAGCATCGTGGGAGTAGATGCAGGAACTATCCAGCAGTCGCTGGCAAGTTTTAGCGGTATCCGGCGGCGCTTTGATATTCGCCACAATGGCCCGTTACTGGTGAACGGGAAAAGAGTGAATGTCATGTTGGTGGATGACTACGCGCACCATCCAACCGCGATTGCCGCGACGTTAGCGGCTACGCGGAAACGCTATCCCGACCGGCGCATTCTGGCGGTCTACCAGCCGCATATGTTCAGTCGTACAAAGACGTTTTTTGACCAGTTCTTGACCGCCTTCGCAGACGCGGACGTGACGATGATCGCGGATATCTTTCCAGCCCGCGAGCGCGATACTGGTCTGGTATCGGCGCAACAACTGGTAGAGGCGATGCAGCCGTATGCCACAGAGCGCGGCAAACAGGTGCTGCATGGTGGAAGTGTCCAGGCTACAGCAGAATTGTTGCGCGGGACACTGCAATCCGGTGATATTGCGCTCATAATGGGCGCGGGTGATATTTACACCGTCACCGATATGCTGCTGAAGAGTACTGAAGCGAACTGAGACAAATTGAGAGGATAGCTTTTATGACCTTCGATGTTGAGACAGCCTACGCCGAGTTGCACTCATCTCTGGGGAGACAGGTGCGACGTGACGAACCGCTTGCACGCCACAGTACATTTGGCGTGGGTGGTCCGGCGGATGTGTGGGTCTCACTCGATACGAAAGAGCATTTGCTGACGCTTGTGCGGATGTGCGCCGAAAGAGACTGGCCTTTACTGGTTGTTGGCAACGGCACCAATACGCTTTTCGCGGACGCGGGTGTACGCGGCATCGTTGCCCGCGTTGCGATTAACGGCTATAGCATCAAGGACCACAATGATGGCACGGCGTTACTGATCGCGGGAGCGGGGGTGAGTTGGCCGAAGTTGCTCAATGAACTGGCACCGCTCGGCTGGGGTGGTTTAGAGTTTGGGCCGGGCATTCCAGGTACGCTGGGAGGAGGCGTGATTAGCAACGCGGGGGCTCACAATGGCGAGCTTGGGCAGGCTCTGGCCTGGATCGAGGTGCTGGATGCGCGACGTAGCTCAGAGGAAGGTATTACTTTTCCACTGGTGCGGCGTTACCTGCATGATGAACTTGATTTAAGCTATCGCCATAGCCGCTTTCGCGCACAGCGCCGCGTCCAGTTCAATGAGCAGGGGTATCCGTTAGCGGCACAGCGCAAGATGATCGAACCTGCTGAAATTATCATGCAGTTAGGCATACGCTTGCGGCGTGGCGACCCGCAGCAATTGCGCTCACTGATTGAGCAATATAAGCAGCACCGTAAGAGAACGCAGCCGCCGCAACAGAGCGCGGGTTCGGTTTTCAAGAATCCACCCGACGATTTTGCCGGTCGGTTAATAGAGCAAGCGGGGATGAAGGGAGTGGTACATGGCGGGGCGCAAATCTCTGAGCGTCACGCGAACTTTATTGTCAACGTAGGAGGTGCCAGTGCCGCCGATGTGGCGACACTGATTATGGAGGCTCGTAACCGCGTGCGAGAGCAGTTTGGGGTGGCGTTGGAGTTAGAGGTCGAGTTACGCGGCGAGTGGGGTATAGCATGACAGAGAAGAGACGATTTCGAGAACAAATAGCGATTCACGACTATAAACGTTCAAGGCCGACAGCAGAGGTGCATCCCGGTAGTCGGCGGCGCACTGCGATTGAGAATGAGCGCAGGATAGCAGCGACTGCTGGAAGTGGCAGTACGCGGCGTGTGGTGACGGTACCCGATGCCATGCCGCAGGTGGCGTGGAACGAGTACGCGGAGCGACGCAACCGTCTGTATGCCGAGCGTTCGCGCTCACAGGCCAATACATACACGAAAATGACGCCGCGCACATTTGCCCAGACGGGAGTACGCGCACCGGGCGGACAAATGCGAGCAATCAAACGCTTGCCGCAATATCAAAGCGCGGCGGTTCCTGCCCGCAGTGGACAGCGCAATACACGGCGTGGGTTCTGGTGGAAGCTGATAGGTTTCTTTACCTTACTGGCATTAATCATCGTGGGAACAAGTTTCGCACTGACTGGCTCATTCTTTCGCATTGAGCATCTGAGCATTGTAGGGGCACATAACCCGTTGTTGGTTCACAATATCCAACAATTGGGTATACAGGGCCAGAACATTTTTCTGGTTGATGTGGCATCCCTCACGAATCGTACTGATGCGCTGCCGGTGGTTGCCAGTGCCGATATGGAGAAGCAGTGGCCGAACCAGATGGTGGTGACTGTGACCGAGCGAATACCTGTAATGCTCTGGCAAACGAGCCAGGGTACCTATAGTGTAGATATAGAGGGAGCGGTGATTGCCCCGGCGAGCGAGACCGCGGGCGTCACACATTTGAGGACAGTCGTTGATGGAAGGAAAGGGGATAACGCCAGCGGACGAACGGGGAAAACGGGGATTCGTCCGGGTGCGCGATTGAATGCTGCGGATATCGCATTCGCAATGCAGGTCTTTGCACGTTTGCCTGAGATGACAGGCGTCACAAATTTTACCTTGCGCTACGATGATACGATGCCCGCGCCCACAGGAACTACAGGGATGGGGGGAAATGGAGTCTTTGAAGTCGTGAGTCAGGCGGGTTGGGTGGCATATCTGGGCGGTTCTAACGATACCAACCCGTTAGACAACCGGCTCATTGAACTCCAGCAGATTCTCGCGTTGGCGCAGCAACAGCAATTGAATATTGCGACTATTGACCTGCGCTATGGTCTGCGTCCGGTGTATACGTTGAAGAGTTGAGCAGGTGGTTATTGTACGTGTGGGGAATACGAAATGGTGTAAGTATCCGTAGTGCGTCTCACACTTGTACCGCCCAATAGGAGCGTGTATCGTGCAAGAGCGGGTGATTGTCGGAATCGACGTCGGAACAACAAAGATTTGCGCACTCGTCGGCGAGCTAGACCGCGACGGGAAGCTGAATATTGTTGGCGTTGGCACCTGCCCTTCACAGGGTTTGCGCCGCGGGGTGGTGGTGAATATTGAGGAGACCGTCACTTCCATCGCGGCGGCGCTGGATCGTGCAGAACGCCTTTCAGGGAAGAATATTACCACAGCGTATGTGGGTATCGCGGGCAGTCATATTGCCTCAGAGAACAGCAAAGGCTTTGTCGCTATCTCGCCCAGTCACCGGGATATTGTGCAAAACGACATTAGCCGTGCTATTGAGGTGGCGCGTGCCATTGCCATACCCGCGAACCGCGAGGTCATTCATGTGATTCCCCGCGGCTATGTTGTTGATGGGCAGGAAGGAATCAAGAATCCCATCGGCATGTCAGGTTTCCGCCTCGAAGTGGAGACGCATATCATAACGGGCGCGGTGTCGTCTATTCACAACTTAATTAAGTGTGTGCAGAAAGCGCGTGTGGAGATCGAAGACCTCGTCTTGGAGCCACTGGCCTCAAGCGAGGCAGTGCTGGAGGATGGTGAGACAGACCTGGGTGTGGCGCTGGTGGATATCGGTGGTGGTACGACCGATATCGCCATTTTCGCTGACGGCGCAATCTGGCAGACGGTGGTGTTGCCGATTGGTGGCAACCTGATTACCAGCGATATCGCCATCGGTCTGCGTTTGCCGCCAGCCGTGGCTGAGGAACTCAAAGTGACCTATGGACACTGCGATCCCTCGACCATCGCCGACGATGATATGATTGAGCTTTCGCAATTCATGCCGGATTGCGATGATCTCGTGCCGCGCAAGTTGCTGGCCGAGATTATTCAGGCCCGTGTGGAAGAATTGTTTGAAATGGTTCACGAGGAGATCAAGAAATCCGGCTATGATGGTCTGCTACCGGCTGGTCTGGTGCTGACCGGTGGTAGCGCGGAACTGCCGGGCATTCTCGAACTCGCCGGGCAGACGCTGGATTTGCCGGCACGTATCGGGTCGCCGCTGGGACTGCATGGTCTCGCGGACTCTATCTCGCGTCCCGCGTATGCGACGGCGGTGGGCCTGTTACAGTGGGCTTTGACCCACACCTCATATCTGATTGAGGATGACGATTACGATAGTGGTGGGACGAGGGGCATGGCGTCTCGTTTTGGACGCTGGCTACGTGCGTTTATACCGTAGAAAAAGGGGGCCACAAAATGGTACCAATGGGAAATCATCAAATTGAAGGCTTTGCCCAGATTCGTGTTATCGGTGTTGGCGGAGGCGGCAGCAATGCGGTGAACCGTATGATACAGTCGAATATGATGGGTATCGAGTTCATCGCCGTCAATACCGACGCCCAGGCCTTGTTGCATACCGAGGCCCCGAACTGCATCCGTATCGGGGACAAGCTGACCCGTGGCCTCGGTGCGGGCGGCAATCCCAGTGTGGGTATGAAGGCTGCCGAAGAGAGCGCGGAAGAACTGTACGAGGTTCTCAAAGGCTCGGATATGATCTTCATTACGGCAGGCATGGGCGGCGGTACAGGAACCGGGGCCAGCCCTGTGGTGGCGCAAATAGCCCGTGAGGTCGGGGCGCTTACCGTTGGCGTCGTTACCAAGCCCTTCCTGTTCGAGGGGAACAAGCGACGGGCTGCCGCCGAAGAGGGGATTGCTAATCTGAAACAGCACGTGGATACGCTTATCACCGTACCCAATGATCGCCTGTTGCAGGTTGCCGACAAAAAAATGCCGCTCGCCGAGGCGTTTCGCCTCGCCGACGACGTGTTGCGTCAGGGCATTCAGGGTATCAGCGACCTGATTACGGTGCCAGGTCTGATCAATCTGGACTTCGCCGACGTGAAAACCATCATGTCCTCGGCAGGTTCAGCCTTGATGGCGATTGGCGAGGCGACCGGCGACTCGCGGGCTATGGACGCGGCCAGTATCGCCATTGCCAGCCCATTGCTGGATATTGATATCAGTGGCGCTCGCGGCGTGCTGTTCAATATCACCGGCGGTATGGACCTGACGCTGTTCGAGGTCAACGAGGCGGCGGATATTATCAGCCGTGCGGCGCATCCAGAGGCAAACATCATCTTTGGTGCGGTGCAAGACCCGGCTTTCGATGGAAAAGTCAAGGTGACTGTGATCGCAACTGGTTTTGATGGGCAGCCGCCGCAACGGCACGGGCATACACCAATGTCGCAACTGCAATCGCAGCCTGCGCGTATGGACTATGATCGCAGTCGCCTGTATAGCTCCGTGCCAGTCTCTTCAATGGGGAATAGCAACGGCAGTAACGGGAACAATGGCAATAACGGGAATGTGAGTACAGCACCACGTCAGCCGCAGCAAAACTACGGCCCGATGCCTGTCACACCACCGCCGGTGAATGTATCGAATCATCCAACGGGACCGTTGCGCCAGCAACAGGCACAGCAAGCGCAGCAACAACAGCAAGTGCAGCAACCGGTACGCCAGCAACAGCAAGCGCAACCGCCGTTGCAACAGCGACCGGTGCAGCCGCAACAGCAGCGGCCAATGCACCAGCCGGAGCCAGTGCGCCAACCCGTGTCTCAGGTGGCCGATGATTTCGACGATGACGATATGTTCGATTTCGATGACG
>DATGJV010000075.1:0-3794 GCA_035295005.1 Ktedonobacteraceae bacterium
CAATATTCACCGTTTGGCCCTTCTGGTTAATCAGTAGGCTTGCTTCAGAAGGATGGTTTGCCTTGCAATCACTATCTATGCCCCAGCCAGGCACGAGCGTGCAATGCCGGATATACACGGCATCAATCGTCCCTTCAAATTGCACGGGGCGTCCTTCGATGAGCAAGCCGTCTAGCGTGAAGCGGCTGCCATACTCACCTGTTATCTTCAGCGAGTCGGATTTATTCTCGTCCCAATCCACCAGGCGCAACACAGGACGGCTACGGTCGGCGGCACGAAGCGTGAGGCGCTCATATTCCTCCAGTTCTATTGCTAGCTGTTCCGTGTAGACGCCATTATCAATGATCTCAATCACGCCATGCTCCGCTAAAGGTTGTGGCTGCTGCGCATTCTGCTCCTTCCACTGCTCCCATGCTGCGAGTGCGTCCGCGATAGACGGGTAGAGGCGCTGTGGTGTACCGCTTTGCTCCTGGCTGCTTTGAGTTGTTGAAGAACTCTGCGTGTTCTGAGGCTTTGGGACTTTCTGCACCTGGAACAGCTGCGCGTCTGCTGGCTGAAGAATTGGGCGATGATATGCCCCGCCGCCCATATCGGTGCTGAACGCATAGTAGTATGAGACATAGACCTCTTTCGGTGCATGTCCCGGTGGGAATGCGATTCGTCCCAGATGAGTATCTACGGCTACCTTGCCACGCGGTGGTCGGTACTTCCACCCGCTCAAGTCGGCGGCAATGATCCGATCAGGTGTTACAGGTTGTGGCTGCGACGGTATAGCTTGAGCCGATGGTTGCTGTGATTGAGTGGCTCCCTCTGGCGGCAATACAAGTTCCAGCCCATGCTGCTCATGATGTCCATGTTCTTCATGATGGCTGTGCTGCCCATGCTGCTCATGATGTCCATGTTCTTCGTGATGTTCATGATGTGGATGCTGTTCCTCATGTTCGTGATGTTCCTTATGTTGCTCTTCATGCGGCTCATGAGACTCGTGTTCTTCGCGAAGAGCTTCAATCGTCCAGATTTCCAGGCTTTTTCCCTGTTGTATATCTCCATAATAGTCAGTGAGACGTTTCTTAAATGTGCGTAGCCTGATAGGATTCGGGAAATTTAGTTCGTCAACTGCGATTGGTTGCCCATCGGTTGTCTTGCGCGGGGCCGGATTGGTATAGAGTTGCACATTGTTCCCCAGGATACTAAAGGTGAAGCAGTGTTTCCCGGCATCTTCATCGCAATAAGCATGTGTATATGTCACTGGATAGACCTTGAGCCGCCAGATGAACAGCCCTACGCTGGGAATATTGTACCGACCCGTGCTATGCGTCGAAACGATACGCCGCACATCTACGGTGTGTGCCTCTCTGGCAAAGGGGCTGCCAATAGTATACAGCGTGGAGTTGTTGCGTATATCTAGCAAGCGTCCGCGTTCAATGCGCTCAAAATTATCGTTTTGTGTCACACCCAGGTACTTGTAGAACTCGACGGCATAAGCATAGGGCCAGTTGGCTACCGCTCTGGCGAGTTGCTCGAGTAGTGCAAGCGTCCCCTTGCGCCGCCGGTAGTGGATGGTATTTGCCACATCACGCCGCGAGATCAGAATAGCATTGAGTTCCTGTCCCTCCACAGTTGTGATATTCCCTGGTTCGCCTGCCTCATGTACCTGCTGGTAACCCACGAGGTCGCCGATATAGGGAACAACCCAATCCTGGCATGTCTCGATAAACCAGTTCTCGTAAAGCTGCGCAATATCGGCCTCGACCACGTTCACTTGTTCGGCAATGACGCGCAGGAGCGCCTGCAATTGCCAGCCCGTGTCCGCGTCGCGAATACGGTAGACGGCGGGCAGAAGATTATACAAGCGGTCAGCGTTGTTGGTCATATCGTTCTCACCTTCGTTTTTTGCTCTTCAGGGCAACATGTGTACTCGTGAGTTCATTGATAATCAGTGTATCCGGCACGTCGGGACTGAGGAAAACAAGCTGCGCCGGTAAGATGACGCCCGGTTGATTGCGCACGGTGCGAGCCAGGAACGACGGCACAACCTGGCGCACCTGTAAATTAAGCAACTTCACCAGGTCTTGCGTCTCGTCTGGTTGCACTCCATTCACCGCCGCCTGTAGCTCTTGCTGGTGGATGACATCCAGCGCGTTGAGCAACTTCGGCTGATCAACGGCATCCAGAATGTCCATGTCTACAAAGGCTACACCGGGAATCTGCTGTACAACGCTGAAGACCTCGCTCTCGTAGACCGGCTGGCCCAGGTCGCGCTGCTCAAAGCTGAAGGCGTTGAGCAATGCGGCGCGAATAGCGGGAGAGACAGTTTCGAGTCGGTAGTCCGGCAGGATGCGAACACGCAGACTGAGAACCAGCAGTTTGGTCTCGCACACGGCCACCTGTAGTGGTTCACTCGGATTGCCAGAGGTGCGCAACGCGAGAAACAGGTTCTGGTACAGGTCAGAGGTAGGGTCAATAGGAATATTATCCAGTCCCGCGATGGTGAGATGCACAAGCTGGCGGTTGATTGTAGGCAGCGTAAGTACATTGGCTTTGCCAATACCAGCGAAGGTACGTGCAAAGTCGGCGTAGTCCTGCACCGAAACAATGCGACTCAGAGCCTGTGTTGCCAGGGGAACGTTGCGCCTTGCTTGCGAGATACTCTCTCTATCTGCTCCCCCGGTCGCCGGTTTAGGATTATTTACGCCCTTGACTCCCAATGGGCGTGTTACCAGCAGACTAATTTGCCCGGCGTCAACGTTGCCCGGCGTGCCAATGCCCGTGCGATAGATGGCCTTGATATTCTCAACACCTGTTGGCGGACGCGCTCCATGCTGTTGTCCATTGCCGAAGGTGAGGGTTGTCTTGTCCGTATCATCCGTTTTGGTGATGAAAACGTGTGCTTTCGGCCCCTGCGCGTCCAGACTTTCGACCTCGTGCCATTGTACATCGTTCACAAAGACCTGGAGTGTGGACTCGGCACCGGCGGGTGTGGAGGCCGAAACATAGGTTAATGGCGATTGCTTGAGCGCGAACTGCTGCTGTGCCTTACTGCCGTCGCCGCTACCGAGAACCTCCATGCGCGTCTCCCCCTGCGTTGCCTTGACCACGTTCGCATTTACTGCGACAGTGTCGCGTTTGTAGGTGAAAGAAAGAGGACTGGCGAAGTGCAAGAATGTGTGTGTAGTATCATCGGGCAAATCATTTTGTGGTGGAGGTAATGCCCCTGTCCTGCGCGAGCCACCAGAACCTGTACGGGCTGGCGGCGGCGTGTTGGTCTGACGTACACTTTGCTCTACACTGGCAATCATCGCCAGTTCGCTTGTGACAACGCCGCTCGTGTTGACTATATCGGTTCGCTCGCCCGATACTACCGTCCACTGACCTGATTTCAGCCCGTCGTAGAAGTTGTCCAGCTCGATTGTATCACCCTGAATATCATCTGTGAGCGGTTCCCCGGTGGGTTTTAGCTCATCGCTTTGCGCGTAAATGGTGATATTACGAATATCTGATAAAAGCGTCTCGTTGCCCGTTAGCCAGTTCTGGTCCAGTGTGAGGCGTGTAATTTTACCCGATATTCCATAATCTGCTTTGGAGAGCGATTGCACGCCAGTTACTCTGGCAACCAGTGGAGGAATGGTACTGCTATCGCCATATTCAATGACAACCTGGCTGGAAGGGACGATTTGATCATAGCGGGCGTCAAGATCAAGAATGGTCAGGTCCGCATCTTTCAAAGATGCCGTGATGGTGTTTGCAATACGCAAATGAGCATTCTCATACTTTATCGTTGTTTTCTCAGGATT
>DATGJV010000076.1:0-3737 GCA_035295005.1 Ktedonobacteraceae bacterium
AGTCGCGAATGAGGCGCTTCCCGATCAGAGCCAGGACCCACGAGCAGCTACCGGCCTCGTGTCCCCACTCGTGAGCGAGGAGCATCTGGCTCAAAACACAGTTGGGCTCCTGGTTCATCATACTCGCGCCAGCCATCTGCGCATGGGGGCAGCGATGGATCACCGCATTGAGGGGCCAGAAGGGACCGTCGTCGAATCGGAAAGCGCACCCGATATCGCCCGCGTGACCGCCAATGCACGGCTAAAGCCAGGCGAACGAATCCGCATAGTCAAATTCATTGCCTACGGGTGGTCGAGCAAACGCTCACGACCCGCGATACACGATCAGGTCATCGCCGCGCTGACCGCCGCACGCTCGACTGGTTGGGAAAGCTTGCTCTCCGAGCAACGGGCCTACCTTGACGACTTCTGGGCGCGGGCTGACGTTGAACTTGAGGGCGACCCGCAAATCCAACAGGCAGTACGTTTCGCCCTCTTCCACATCCTCCAGGCGGGTGCGCGTGGGGAAAATAGGCCGATTCCGGCGAAAGGATTGACAGGCCCTGGCTATGACGGCCACGCCTTCTGGGATACGGAGACCTTCGTCCTGCCCGTGCTAACGCTAACCTTGCCGCGAACAGCCGCCGACGAACTACGCTGGCGCTACTCGACCCTTGATCTGGCAAAAGATCGCGCCCGCCAACTTGGACTGAGTGGGGCCGCCTTCCCCTGGCGCACCATCGGAGGTGAAGAGTGTTCGGGATACTGGCCCGCAAGCACTGCCGCTTTCCACATCAACGCGGACATCGCATACGCCGTGACCCATTACATCGGTGCCACCAACGACACCGCTTTTGAGAAGGAAATTGGTCTGGCATTATTGGTTGAGACAGCGAGGTTATGGCAGTCACTTGGCTTCTTTAATGCCGAAGATCGGTTCCGCATAGACGGAGTTACCGGCCCAGACGAATATAGTGCTATCGCTGATAACAATGTCTATACGAACCTCATGGCCCAACACAACCTGCACTCGGCAGCAGAGGCAGTAAAGCGCCATCCTGATATCGCACATGCATTGGGTGTCAATGCCGACGAGGCCGCCAGCTGGCGCAAAGCCGCCAGGAAAATGTTCATCCCCCACGACAAGCGCCTGGGAGTGACCCCGCAAGACGAGTCCTTTACCGAACACGAGGTGTGGAACTTCGCTGATACCGCGCCAGACCAGTACCCTCTGTTCCTGCATTTCCCGTATTTCGACCTTTACCGCAAACAGGTCGTCAAACAGGCAGACCTCGTCCTCGCCATGCATCTCTGTAGTGACGCTTTCACGCTTGAACAGAAGAAGAGCAACTTCGCATACTATGAACCGATTACTGTGCGTGACTCCTCGCTGTCGGCCTCCACTCAGGCCGTTATTGCCACCGAGGTGGGCCAACTCCAACTCGCCTACGACTACCTGGGCGAGGCCGCGCTCATGGACCTCGACGACCTGGAACACAATGCACGCGACGGTCTCCATATTGCCTCACTCGCGGGAACATGGCGGGTGCTGGTCGAGGGCTTTGGTGGGCTCCGTTCGCAAGATGAAGCGATCTCCTTCTCTCCGCAATTGCCGAAGGAAATTACCAGGCTCGCCTTCCATATCATGTTCAGGGATCGCCGCCTGCGTATCGAGGTACAAGAAAAGGAAGCAACATATCGTCTGCTCGAAGGCTCGCCTCTGAAGACGTGGCATCACGGTGACGAAATCACCCTGTCAGTGGATGAGCCAGTGACCCGACCAATTTCGCCTCTGAAGGCAGGTCCGCGTCCCACACAACCACCTGGACGGGCTCCAATCGCACGTGGGGAACATTCCAGCAAGGGAAAGAGAAAAAATGAGGAATGAATGCGTTTTTGAACACGTTTTGAACAGGATCACCACAAATATGATACGATTGATACTACGTTATAAGGAGACTGAGGAACATGCCAGAAACGTTTAAAGCTTTTGTTGTCGCTAAAAGCGAAGAGGGTTTTACGGCTACTTTCAGGGATTTAACCGAGTCTGACCTGCCACCTGGAGAGGTGATTGTCAAGGTAATCTATTCGAGCGTGAATTATAAAGATGGGCTGGCTTCCATCCCAGACGGCAAAATTGTACGCAGCTATCCCTTCGTACCCGGTATTGACCTGGCGGGAATAGTGGCTGAATCAAGTGATTCCCGCTTCAAAGAGGGTGATGAAGTGATTGTCACCAGCTATGAACTGGGCGTCTCCCATTATGGAGGGTTCAGCGAATATGCACGGGTCAAAGCCGATTGGATTGTACCCTTGCCTGCTGGCCTGACACTTCAAGAGGCAATGGCTTCTGGCACAGCTGGTTTCACCGCCGCTCTGGCAGTATATAAGTTGCAATACAACGGTCTTCAACCACAAAATGGGCCTGTACTGGTCACAGGCGCAACGGGCGGACTTGGCAGCTTCGCTATCTCTATTCTCAAAAATCTAGGCTACACCATAGCAGCCAGCACCGGTAAAGAGTCGGAGCATGCATACCTCAGACAACTGGGAGCCGAGCATATCCTCACTCGCGAAGAAACCGCAGCCGAAAGCAATCGTCCCCTGGAAAAAGAGCGATGGGCCGGGAGCATAGACGCTGTTGGCGGCACCACACTGGCTTATCTCATCCGTACTGCTAAATATGCTGGCTCAATTGCATCATGTGGCAACACCGGAGGGATCAATTTCACCACAACGGTCTTCCCGTTCCTCCTGCGTGGCATCAACCTCCTGGGTATTGATTCGGTCAATTGTCCAATGGAGTTGCGACGCCACATCTGGGAACACCTGGCTAGCGATTACAAACCGGAACACCTGCTCGACACTATCGCACACGAAGCTCCATTATCAGACCTTCCACAGGCTTTAGCCGCGATTCTGAAAGGAGGAATGCGAGGCCGGACTGTGATTAAGGTGAGTTAATATCCAATCACGTTGTGCGGGGAACTGGAACACGCACAACCAGCACGTCCAATGTACGCGGCCCATGCACCCCTTCAACCCGATTCAACTCGATGTCGGAGGTGGCCGATGGGCCGGAGATGAACGTAATTGGTCGCCTGTGGTGAATGACCGCATCACGTAGGCGATCAATAGCTTCTGGAACAAGCCCCACAATCTGCTCCTCATACACAACGCATAGATGGTAGTCAGGGAGCAGCGTGATAGCACGACGTCCCTGCCATGTCCCATCGTCCAGCACGATAGTCCCTGTCTGGGCAATACCAAGCGCACAGCCCGTCAGCACGCCATCGCTTTTGTCGAGTTGTTCGTATGTGAGCGTATTATCATCACGCAAAATCTCGACGCCTGGGGGCAGCCATTGCTCAGGCAAGTCAGCAGGAATGACCAGGCGCTGGATATTGCGCTCACTGCAAGCCGTGGCTATCGCCTCTGACAATGCCGCGTCCTCGACTCGTCGCACCGTGACCTTGTACTCGGCAACCCGCTCGATAAAACGCTCAACCACCTCCTCACGCGGCTCAGTTTCATGGTGGCGATAATCGCGTGGCACTACAACATCCTGTGGCTGTTCAGAGGTAGGAACATCGCGAATGGCCGTGCGTATTCGGCTCAGCATTTGCTCACGTGCAGCATTTCTACTATTCATGAACCAGGCTCCTTCTCTGACCGAGATGTGGCTTGACGTGAACGCCACCAATCGCGAAAACTCTGCGCTGGCGCTGGCTGCAAGTCACGCATCATGGTCCAACCCT
>DATGJV010000077.1:0-4400 GCA_035295005.1 Ktedonobacteraceae bacterium
CGGCTACAAACCTATTCGTAGCCTCATTGCTTACGTGCTGGTTATTCTTGGTTTCGCAATAACCTACTTTATTCTCGGCAACATCGTAGGGCCGCAACTTTCACCTTTGGAGTCGCTTGTTTTCAGCCTGACTTCGTTCCACGGACGCGGCTTCTTCCCAGGCGGTATCCGCCTGGACGACCCCCTCACCGTCGTCTCAGCATTAGAAGCTGTGGTGGGCCTCACCATCGAAATCAGCTTCATCGCGACATTTACCCAACGCTTCTTTGGCAAGTAGGGTCCGCTTGAGCGCACTCCGGGTACGATTATGCAGATGAACGAAATAAACTGGGTATACGCAGGCAGACTGGCACATTGCTTCGCTCGTGCCAGTGGGCGCGATAAATCGAGCCCCTACAGGTGTACTGCATGGATAACGACAAATTGCGGCACGTGCAGACTTCTTTCGGCTAAAGCATCCTGCCGCGCTATCTCCTCGCTTAATCGAGGTTCGAGCATTTTTCGTAGGGTACAGCCTTCCTCAATAAGAAAATTGATGTACGCGCTCAGAGGGCGGTGGAAGAAGTAGGCATAGGTTTGTGGTGCGGTATATTCCTGTAAGTACTCCTTCACCTCGACATAGCCTTTTTTGACCCATTCGGATGCTGGCTCCTCAAAGCAGGGGTGCAGTAGCGAGAAAATAAAACTGCCGCCGCTTTTGAGCGCGGCAATGCAGTTGTGCATGGCGGCTTTGTAATCGGGTATGTCCATAAAGACCATGTTGGCAATAACGCAATCAAATCTGTCTTGCATATTTTGCAATGAAGATAAATCTTCCTGTAGATACGTAATGCCCAGTGGCTGCTGGTGTTCGCGCTCCACGGCATAGCTATACCATTGCACCGCCGGTTCAACGCCCGTTACAATGGCACCACGCCGAGCTAATAACCTGCACAGGTAGCCTTGACCGCAGCCAGCATCTAATATGTGCTTTCCGGCAACATCACCCAATAGCGCGAAAAGGGCTGGGTTCAACAGGTGTTGCCGGGCAAAGTCACCCTCGTCGCCAAAATTCTCGGCAAGCTCTCGCGGCGCGGTTGACCAGGCTGCGATGGCTTGTTGGTTGGTGATATCTGGTGTGTTTGGTATATCTGACATATACTGAGTGTATCACTTCGCTGCAAGGGAATGAATTCGGGAATACGGACGCGACATGGCTGCGCTCGTCGCGGGGGGTGCGCTCAAGCAGACCCCTACCAGTTAGCATGTAATCAGGATAGATAATATCCGCATTCCGTGATAGACTTTTCAAGGAACCTGAAAACATATCATTGAGTATAGCAATATAAAAGGAGCATAGCATGGCAGAAACAAAACAGCGGCAGACAGGAATTGCCGAGGTCAATGGCACTTCGCTCTATTATGAGGTCGAGGGTGAGGGACACCCTTTTGTGATGGTGCATGGCGGATTGGTGGACAGGCGACTGTGGGATGAGCAGTTCGATGTATTCGCGCAACACTACAAGATGATTCGCTTTGATATGCGCGGCTTCGGCGACTCTGGCCTGTACAAAGCGGATATGGCACCATTTCGATTGGATGACGATTTGTACGAACTTTTGCGCTTCCTCGGCATCGAGAAAACGTATGTGATGGGGCTTTCGATGGGCGGCGCAGTTGCCATTGACTTCACGCTGGCGCACCCGGAGATGGTGGATGCGCTGATACCGGTGGCGATGGGCCTGGGCGGCTTCGAGGGTGATGATAGCAACAAACCCCTCTGGATGGCAATTGAAGCCGCTTTCAAAGAAGGTGACTTTGAGAAGGCGGCAGAGCTTAGCACGCGCATGTGGACGGATGGGCCAGTGCGAACGTCGGATCAGGTTGACCCGGCGGTACGCGAACGGGTCAAAGCGATGACGCTGCACAACTACCAGCGCCCCGATGATAATGATGCGCCAGACCCGCAGGAGCTGGAACCACCGGCAGCACAACGACTGGCAGAGATTCGCGTTCCCACGCTCATTATCGTGGGCGATGCCGATGTGCGTGAGATATTAACCATAGCCGATACGCTGGTTGCCGGTGTTAAGGGAGCAAAAAAAGAGGTCATTCCCAATACTGCTCACCATCTGAACATGGAAAAACCGGAGGAGTTCAATTCGATTGTGCTGAATTTCCTCGGCACCCTCCAATAAATTCCGACTGGCCTGAAAAGGAAAGAAGATATCCACATTTTTGGCGTTAAACGCCAAAAATGTGGATATCTTCTTTCCTTTTCAGGCCAGTAGCCTCAGTACTACGGCCCTTGACAAAGTACCGATATTACTCTACACTTTCATTGTTAAAGTTATACTAGACGACTGAATAAACGATATACGTATTGTAGCTAATATTGTTTAGATGAAGGCCAGCGTATAGGGGTCTCCGGTGCCATTTTACCGTCAAGATTTGAACACAGGAAGGGAAAACACCTATGTATCCCCCCATCCGACTTTTTACCCCCGATGATTACGTTATGCTCAACAAGCTATCAAACACGCTGTACCCCGACTATGCCATCACAGTTGATGAGACGCGCTTCCTTGACCAGCATGTGGGTGCCGATGGCTCTCACCAACGCTGGGTGATGGAGGATAACGAGAGCCTTATAGCAACGTGTGAATATAGCCAGTTTCTTGAAGGAGGCCGGGCCGGTGAATTTGGTGGCAATGTGATGGTTCACCCCGCTTTCCAGCGGCGGGGCATTGGAACGCACATGGTACATCACTTGCTTACCGCACTGCAATCACTCAACGCTGTCTCATTGAGAAACAGGGTACGCGAGGATATGCTTGCCGGCAGGCGCTTTCTGGAAAAGCAGGGCTTCTCTGAGACGAAACGCAGCTGGGAATCGCTGATAGATGCTCAGCACTTTAGTCGTGCCTGTTTCGCATCTGTCGAGGCGGCTGTTCGAGCGCAAGGCATCGAGATTACAATTGCCCCGACTCTGACGGACGATCCCGAACGCGATCAAAAATTGTACGCACTGTATTGCGAACTCTCACAGGATGTGCCTGGGCTTGCCAGAGGAAAATTGATGAGTTATTATGCCTTCATGGATTATGTCCTGAATGGTTCCCTCTCATTGCCGGATGCCTTCTTTGTCGCGCTGCACAATGGTGAGTACATCGGCATGAGCTTTTTACAGGCCAGCCGACAAGACGACACGCTCTATACAGGATTGACAGGTGTTAAACGCGCCTATCGCCGCCACGGCATCGCGCTGGTTTTGAAACTACACGCTATCGCCTATGCGCAAGCACATAATCACCAACAAATTCGCACATGGAACGATACGACCAACATGGCTATTCTTTCGGTGAACGAGCGATTAGGATTTGTGAAGCAACTGGCCTGGATTACCTATATGAAACAGTTCCAGTTTCCCCAATGCTAGAGGCTTGACATACGCTCTTTATTGAATTATGATTATTTTGTTACAGGTATACTTACTGTAACAAAACATCAGGGGAGAGTACCGTTTCGCATCTCGTACCTCAATGAGAGTGTGCGCGTCACGATGGAATAACGGATGGGGGTGCAGCTATGGCAGACCGTGTAGGGGAGCAATTTGGCAAATATCGCCTTGAGCGCCTGCTTGGGCATGGTGGTTTCGCCGATGTCTACCTGGGTGAACATATATATCTCAATTCACAGGCCGCCATCAAAATATTGCATGCCCGTGTCGAGGGCGACGATACGACTGGCTTTCTGGCCGAGGCTCGCACGGTTGCCAACCTGCAACATCCACATATTGTGCGCGTACTCGACTTCGATGTGACGACGCAGGGCGACCCATTCCTCGTCATGGAATACGCACCTAATAGCTCGCTGCGACGACGCTTTGCACGTGGTACACGACTGCCCTTAGATATGATCGTCTCATACACCAGGCAGGTCGCCAGCGCCTTGCAATATGCCCATAACCAGAAATTGATTCACTGCGATATCAAGCCAGAGAATATGCTGCTGAGCAGCAACAACGAGATACTGCTCAGCGACTTCGGCATCGCGGTCATTGCGCATACTTCGCGCTCACACAACATGCAGGAGATTTCCGGTACAGCCGCATATATGGCCCCGGAACAACTGCAAGGAAGGGCCTCGCCCGCCAGCGATCAGTATGCACTGGGCATTGTCGTTTATGAATGGTTGACGGGCAGTTATCCATTTCATGGCACTCTGACTGAAATAGTCACGCAACATATGATGGTGCCGCCGCGCCCCTTACGAGAAATCTTGCCCACGGTGCCTGACGAAGTTGAGCAAGTCGTCTCAATGGCACTGGCAAAAGACCCGGCAAAACGTTTTGCGCGTATCGAGGCGTTCGCTAATGCGCTGGAACAGGCCAGCCGTCCATTCATCATGCAGCCCTCCAA
>DATGJV010000078.1:0-3765 GCA_035295005.1 Ktedonobacteraceae bacterium
GCGGCGGCGGTAGTTCACCATCATCAGGTGGTGATATGTAACTTACTTAAATGAAGGGAAGGATACTGGCATGTTCGATAAAGAACAGACCTCAAATTATGACCGAAGGTCAGAATACAACGAAAGATTGGGCGGCGAGCGTTCGCCGTCCGCGTATGACGAAATAACAAACTCAGGAATGGGAGGAAAAGTGGCACCATCGAAACCTTTTTGGACACGTGCCAGAATAATCTCAGCGGTTGTTGTTGTTATTGTAGTACTTGTCGGCATTGTAAGCATCAGCCAGAATATCGCCATACAGCAACGGCAATACGACGTACAGGGAAAGGTTGGCAATGTCTGGAATGAGGTAGATAGAGCCTCACAATTGCTCCAACAGAATGCGGCGTTGCTCAACTCAACCATCGCATCCCAGAATGCTGCCATAAACAAGATTGCCGAGGCACGAAGTAATGCAACGGCAATTAAAACCGGCCAGGGTACAACCGATCCCAATGCTGCTCTTACGGCGGCAAATCAGATGACAGGAGGAATTCGCGCCTTTGTCGAGAACTATCCTGATTATGGGGTGGGCAGTAATGCGCACTCGGTGCTTGTGCAGATGGAAGGCTCATTCAACCGTATCGAGTATGCACGAGGGCAGCTTATCGCCGAACAAACGGATTTCAACAAATGGTTACTGACGCAAATTCCTATGAACCTGTTCTATCATCCGGTGCAGATTCTGGGATCAAACGCGAATCCGGCTGAGCAAGTACCCGTGCCGCCCTATGTGCAGCCCACACCATAGCCCGGTGACAAAAGGGTTTAGGCGGTACTATAGACAGAAAGCTCTCCGTTTTTTGTCTACTCAGGAGCGAGCGACACTGGAAAGCCCATGTGATCCTGTTGTTTGAAAAAAAGGCGGTTTTGTGTATGCGCACTTCTCCAACTCAAACAGCAGGAGATCTGGGAAACTATGCTATCATGGAAATCAGCAGAAATTACTAGAGATTCGTATCCCAAATTTCGGAACCTCAACGTTATAATAGTGATTAATCAGAGTTCCTATCTCGTTGAAATACGCGATTCTCCTCATTGGGATATAATATATCCTGCTCATGAATTGCAGACGGATATTTTACCTTGATGATAGCCTCTGCAGTTAAGCTAAGAAACGAGGTGTACCGCTTATGGGTATGAATCAAAGGCGTCTTGGAAAGTATGAACTACAAGAGCGTTTAGGGCCGGGTGCGGTGGGCGAAGTCTGGAAGGCCCTTGACACTCAACAGCAACGCTATGTTGCTATAAAAATCATCCCGGTCACAGCACAGAATAGCGCCGATTTTGCGCCCCGTTTCTATCAGGAAGCGCAAATCCTCGCGACGCTACGTCATCCTCATATTGTGCCGATTCTGGATTTTAGCACACGGCAAGACATGAGAGAAGCCTACATTATCATGGATTACGTAGAGGGTCCATCGCTTGCGGATTATCTTAGTGAGACTGCTGATGTGGGAAAAATCCCTCCTCCCGCCGGGATTGTGCGCCTGTTGACGCCTATCGCATCTGCCCTTGACTATGCCCATTCGCGCAACGTGCTTCATGGGGCGCTCAAACCAGCAGCGATTCTGCTTGACAAAGAAAGTGCTGCGTCCAATTCACCAGGAGAACCAAAACTCACCGGTTTTGCGCTGCATCATAAGAATCCGCTTTCGCTCTCACTTAGTGACGTGTCTTATATCTCGCCAGAGGTTGCGCAGGGCTTTGCTGGTACGAACCGGAGCGATCTTTATTCACTTGGCGTGATTCTCTACGAGATGTGTACAGGTGCGCTGCCTTTTCCAGGTGACTCGCCCAACGACGTATTAATGCAGCATATTCATGGTACGCTTACTTCACCGGCACTCATTAACCCGCATCTACCTCCTGCATTGGTGGGAGCCATCATGCGTAGCCTTGCCAGGGACCCTGCCTCTCGTTTTTCCACTGCAATGGCGTTGGTCACGACGGTAGCACATGCCTTGAACGTAAGTGTGCCAGAGAGTAGCAGTCATGCTCGTTCGTCGCTGAGTACCGGCAATTCATCCCAGAGCAGAATCAGCAGTTCTTCTGATATGATGAATAACCCGGCGTATCCCGGCCAACCGATCCAACAGCCGTCGTCGTCAAATGCGCCCTCCGTACCTTCGTTTGTAGCAGGTAGCAACACGCCTGTCCTGCCACCACCACAGGTCATCTCATCTTCCACACCCGTTTTGCATATGACACCAATGATGCAAACGCCAGCACAAGCTGAGATGGATATGCCGACGGTACTGACAGCATCGTCACCTTCTGCTGACCCGGCAAGCAAAACTATTCCCACTGCTCCAGCAGGTCCTTTATCCCCATCCCAAACACCGGGACGGCCAGTACCAGCAGTCCCACCGCTTCCACCTGCCCCGGCAGCACAAAAGAGGCGACGAGGGTGGTTATATATTGTGCTGGTTGCAGCATTGCTGGTTGTACTCGGCGGTTCCATTTTTAGCGTATACCTCTTCTATATACACAACACGACTCCAGCCCAACCCACAATAGTGGGGCATGCATTCTTTTTGAGTAGCGGCTTTCTGGGTAGCGAGAGCAGCAACCAGGGCATCACCGATGAGCTACAGATCAACGTACAAAACCTTCCCCCTGCTCAGACCGGCAAAAATTATTATGCATGGTTGCTAGATGACAGGCAAAATCCTTTGCCAGCCGTCGCTCTCGGTTCATTGCCTTTAAATCATGGGCAAGTAACGTTGACGTATCGGGACCCGCAGCACAACAATCTGCTTTACAACTACGGCCATTTTCTCATTACCGAGGAGAGTGCAAATCCACAACCAACTGCACCTTCTCTCGACCCAAACACGTGGCGCTATTACGCCATATTCTCAACTGCGATCAGTCCGGGAGCTAAATACAGCCTGCTTGACCACTTGCGGCATTTGCTTGCCCAGGACCCGACCCTCAATGCGCTTGGTCTGGGGGGTGGACTGGACATCTGGCTTTTCAGGAATACTCTGGGGATCGTAGAATCGGCGGGCAGTGCTAGAGACACGCAGAGAATATGCACCCCGGCAAATACGCCGAATTGCGATTTCGTACACCGGGCATTGGTACGTATTCTGGATTATCTTGATGGCAGTACCTATGTCCAGACAGATGTGCCACCAGGAACACCGGTCCTTATTGACAAAACCATTGCCCGCGTTGCATTGCTCAGTTTTGATGCACTACAGCAGCCTCCTGCCTATCTGGTACACATCGCAAAACATCTGCGGGAAATAACGTCTTCCCCTGGTACAACAGCCGAGCAGCGTGTTCTTGCTATTCACATCGGGCAGATCATCAACAACGTTCAGGCCTGGTTAGAGGCAGTTCATGCTGACGCGGTGAAACTTGTGAACATGGACGATAACCAGCTATCACAGCCTGGCACGGCATCCATTTTCAATGACATGTTTAGCCAGGCAACCTATGCTTTCGTCGGACAGTTCGACCCGAATACGGGTGCAGTGAAGGAAGGTGTGGTGCAGATTCGCAACAACATTCAGAAGCTAGCGACCTTCGATGTTACTCAGTGTACTACTACCAATGGCAAGAATACCTGCTCGTAAATAAGGAGGTGGAAACTTGAGTATACGTTCACGCCGTCTCGGTAAATATGAACTCCAGGAGCAACTGGGCTATGGTGGCATGTCAGAGGTCTGGAAAGCACTCGATACGCAACTCCATCGGTTTGTTGCGATCAAGGTG
>DATGJV010000079.1:0-5622 GCA_035295005.1 Ktedonobacteraceae bacterium
CCATCTTGCCGCTGAGTTGTGTAAATGCTTTTTGTGGATTGCCTCCCTGATTAAGAATAAGGCGCACATCCTCGTAGTCTTTTTCGATTTGCGCTATCATAGCTTTATCTACATGATCGTCAAAGTCAAACACTTCACAACGCTCGAAAATAGCACTTGACTCCTGACGATCAATAAACCTTCGCCCGCAAACAATCATGCTTAAAAGCTTCTGATACAAATGGCTTTCATGAAAAGATGTCCTCATTACATTCTCAGGATTGATCATCGTAATTGCCATTGTCTCTTTGGGTACAATACGCTGATCTAACCGTTTTTTGAGTGGAACAACTTTTAGTTCCCAATCACCAAAATCGGGATTTTGCAGAGAATTGGGAGGTAGACCAAGGTAACGTTCAACGACAAGACCAGTCCACCCTTTATTAAATCCCGCATTCTCTTTAAAAACCGTAATACCATACTGCAAAGCTAGTTGACGCAAATCTTGACCTACCAGATTCTTGAGCTTTTCAAGAGCTTCATCACGAGATAGTTCAGCGAACATGTTTAGTGGCCTTTCCATTTGTTCAAGCAAACACAACTTTTTAGTTATTCTCCTGGAGAACATAAAAACTGGTTATAAAAATGTTTGAGATGCTGGTTGTTCAACGTTGAACACTGAGCAGTCAGAAAATACTACCTCCGTTTCAAAAAGTATGGTACCATACAAGCAAAGCACAGCGTACCATAGCAAGGAACCTATCATGAAATGCCATCGTCTAACTTTAGTTCTATTGCTCCTATCCTTCCTGCTGCTCTCGATGAGCATGGGGCCGATGACGGTTCATGCGGATGGTTTTCCTATTATCGCGGTTCTGCCTGACGAGGGGCAAAGCCCGGAAGCGATTGCGGTGGATATCGTAACGCATATGGTGTACATCGCATATGAGAATCCCAGTCTTATCGTTGGCTTTGATCCGGTGAGCGGGACGGTACGCTGGCACGCGGGTATCGGGGATTTCGCCTCTGACGTACAGGTGGATAGTTCAACGCACCGCGTCTATGTCGCGAGCAACAATTTTCACAGTCAATCCGATCCAGCTGAGCGGAGCGCCACTGTGCTTGCCGTCCTGGATGGGAAAACAGGCAAAGAGCTGTATGCTACGTCTATACCAATTACTACCAGTGGCCTCGCGGATAATAACATCACAATAGACGCGAAACGACAGCAAGTCTACATGGCAGGGGACCAGCATGGCCTTGTCTACGTATTCAACTTTAGCACGGCAGCAAATGGTACGATCAGTAGCACACGCTCGACACTCTCTGTTGGGCCGCATCCAGGGGCAGTGAGTGTAAATAGTCGCATGGGACGGCTCTATGTCGCGGACTCCACCGCGCATAAAATTACCGTTATTGACGAAGATAGTGGACAGCAGGTAGCAACCATCCAGGTTTGCAATGATCCTGTACCACCTATGCGTGTAGATGAAGCCACAGGTAGGGTCTATGTCGTCTGCTCTGCCGGGCAAGCATTAGATGTGATCAATGGTAATACAAATAAGGTCATTGCCAGTGTATCCGTTACCCCCTATCCAGAGGGAGTGGCATTTAATACGGCGACCGGGCGTATTTACGTTGCCGATGAGGGAAATCGAGATAGCGGCAATAGCGATGACAACGACGGCACCACAATTACCGTGATTGATGGGCAAACATTTCAGGTGCTGGGAACATTGTCGGTTGGACGTGGCCCCGATGGCATCGAGGCCGACCCACAACTACGGCGTATCTATGTCGCAACGGAAAGTAGCAATGCTATGGTAGAAGTCAGCGACTCCGTTGATTTGCCGCTCCAGACAAACACGCCACAGATACAGGCCGGCGCTATCCATCAGGCAATCCACTTCTTACAACAGGCAACAGTAGCAACGCTTATCCTCATGCTGCTGACAATGGTGTGTGCGGCAATAAACGTTCTAGCGCCTCGCTGGCACAGTAAAGAGTTGTAGGGGCCGCATTCATGCCGCCCTTGTTCCCCATGTGAAGCAGGATTGGATGGCAGGAACGAGGGCGGCATGAATGCGGCCCCTACAACTCCCGTGCCAGTTTGTCGGCCTGTTCAGCGGCGGCAACGTCGGATTTCATCCAGCGTGCGCCAAAGATACCTACCAGACCTGCTATCACCAATGCCGGTGTACAGGTTATTAACAGAGCGGTACTCAAGTCGTGGCCCGCAGCACCGCTGGTAAAATGCGCTCCATGCGTCGGGTCAAAGCTCTTAGCGAGGAATCCCACCAGCGATGGTGCAAAGGCATCTCCCAGTAAATGTGCAATCAGCAACGAAATGGCAACAGATGAAGCACGCAAGACCGAAGGAACAACATCCTGTGTCGCCGCTGTGCTTGGACCCGAATAGATCGTAAGCAGTAAAGCGGTGATAATAAAGAATAGAGTAAAAACTAACAGACTATGACTTGTGACAGATACGGCGAAAGCAGGTGCGCCAAGCAAAAAGCCAATACCGCATACCAGCACACGCGCTCCCTGGTGACGGCGGTTCAGCCAGTCAGCCATATAGCCGCCGAGAATAGTACCCGCCATACCCGCCAGTACAATGACAGCGCCGGAAAAAAGACCGGCGGTGCCAGAACTGAAATGGAACGTGTCCTTCTGTTGCAGGTACGTCGGCAGATAGACGAGGTTAACGCCCAGGACAAAGAAAGCGAATACTTGCATAACAATCAGCACTGCTAGCGTCTTGATGCGTAATAATGTGCCAAATTGCGAGAAAACGTTGCGCGGCACAACGACGTGCGGCACTTCTTCAACATTATCGAGCGTACCAACGTCGTTTGAGTTGAGGGCGAACGCCTCTTCGTCGGCCTGGTTGCGGCGCGGTTCGCGCAGTTTCCACGCGAGGAAGGCCAGGATAAGGCCGGGGATACCGGTAAAAATAAAGGCCAGACGCCAACTTCCAATGAAGAGGCCGGCAAGCTCGCCGCCAATGGCAAAACCAAAGAGGATACCCACGAGTTGTCCGCAACTCCACCAGCTCATGATCCGCGAACGCTTCTCGCGATTGAAATAATCGCTCATCAATGCGGTACCGGCAGGGAAATAACCGGCTTCACCGATGCCAAGAACCATGCGCGAAAGAAAGAGGGTAAGGAAGTTTGTCGCCAGGGCAGTCAGAGCAGTCGCCACACTCCAGACGGCAATACAAATGGCAACGACGTTTTTCCGTTGCGCACGGTCGGCCCAGATACCTAGCGGTACTGTACCAAGCGTATAGACCACAAGAAAAGCCGAAGAGATATACCCGATACCATCAACGCCAAAACCCAGTTCTTTAGCAACGGTATTGGCTGCCCCTGCGAGGACATTGCGGTCAAGATAGTTCAGAAAATTGATGCTGAACATGACCCAGAAAACGTACTTAGCATACCCGCTGGAACTGCGGCGAGCAGTGGTTCCCAGGTCTGCATCGGTGGATGGAGCAACTTCGCTCATGTGTACCTCCAGTGAAGGAATAAGTATGACAGCGAGGTCCAATTCGATTGTGTTGTCTACAATATCATAGAATCGTCAAAGAGGGAAGAGGCACGAGGACCAGGATACCCGCAAGGGGATATCCCTACTATACACGGATTGCTGTGTATAGTAGGGATATCCCCTTGCGGGTATCCTGGCCTTCCCACGCGCCTATTCTTTTAAACTGAGCATATCAAGAAAATTCCACGATTTGAGGTCGCGCTCCAGGTGGAAGCGCAACAGGCCGTGCATGACGACTTCAAGTTCAAAGAGCAGGGAGCTATCCAGGCGAAGACGTGGCACCTGGCCCCATTGACTGCGTTGCAGCAGACGCAAGACTTTGAGCGCATTAATAGAAAGCGAACGCGCCCAGAAGCGCGAACATTGCGGACATAAGACGCCGCCTAATGACGGCGAAAAACCATTCTCCTCCGGCTTCAACTCACTCGCGCACTGTGCGCACTGGCGAAAGGCGGGTTCGTAGCCAATAGCAGTGAGCAGGTGAATCTCGAAATAGCGCAACAACAACAGGGTACGTACTCGCTCCTGTCCGGTGGGGGCAATTCCTTCCAGGGTGCGCTGCCGTTGAGTTTCGGCGTCGGACTCGAGGCTGCGCAGCATTTCAAGCAACAGGAGGTAGACATCCATGTTCTGTGTGTGGTCTTCGATGAAGGCGTTGACAAGTTCAGCAAGATAGAAACCACACGTCATATGCCAGATTTCGGTGCGCAGGTGCAAGAAGCTTTCGCGTCCCTCGGCCTGCGTAATGATATCGAGGTTGCGTCCCAACGCAACCTGTAACTGACTATGGCTCAAGAGTTCAAGATGCCCGGCTTTTTTGCTGATAGGGCGGCGTATGCCCTTCGCAATAGCATGGAATTTGCCTTTGGAAGGGGTGAAAAGAGTCAAAATGCGGTCGGCCTCGCCCACATCGGTGCGCTTGAGAACAATTGCCTCGGTGGAGTAGCTGTGTTGCTGTCGCATGAATGGGTGTCCTATGGCGAGACTGACACATTGCTGAGCTTGTGCCAGAGGGTGCGCTAAAGCGGACCCCTACAAAAAGGGGTACAATACATTGATACCCCAAAAGAAAGGGAGGCGACGAGCGGATTCGAACCGCTGGTGCAGCTTTTGCAGAGCCGTGCCTTACCACTTGGCGACGTCGCCGCTGCGCGATGGGAAGGGGAGCGGGAGACGGGGATCGAACCCGCGACTTTCTCCTTGGCAAGGAGATGCTCTACCACTGAGCCACTCCCGCATGATGATTGCGGTACTTGTACCGCGCTCTCATTTGTGAGATAAAGATACCATACTTCATGTGATTTGTCAACAGGTTTTCCAGCAATTTCCCGGCTATTCCACAGTAAACCCGCGTTCCTTCAACAACTCTATTACGCGCTCAAGGTTTTCTTGTGGAACGCGCACGAGACGGCCTTGCCGGGGCATTTCGGGGCCGAGCAGGTATTGCAAGTCTTCATCGGATTGCAAATCTTGCAGAATCTGGGCGGAGAGATAAAGCATGGGCGATTGCTCAACCTGGATGATGGGTTGCACGCCATAGCCGCCACTCCAGAGCTTGAGGCGAATCAGGAATGAGGCGGGAACCCCGCCGATGCAATAGCGTTGCAAGAAACGAATAATGGCTTCAAGGGGTAAACCAGCCGCAGCCGCACGCTGCATTGAGGTAGGGGTAATAGAGCGCCATTGTGCAGTTGTACCTTCAGCTTCAGCCGATGTAGCCGAAATTGTAGTATTTGCCGCATTGACTTCAGTGAAACGCTCAGCCTCGGCTACAAGATAGAGGTCGAGGACGGGGTACAGGGGCTGCAACAGGCCATTTTCATGCAAGCGCCATTGTGGCTCATGCGTTGAGGCAACGGAATGCACATTCTCTAAAAGATCATCGTGTTGTGTGGCTGAGGATACTGCTGGCAGATAATCCCTCTGCCACAATAACTCTTGTACAGCAGCCAGTTGATGGGAGGCAACCTCGGCCAGCGTGGGCGCGAGACGACGACCGAACAAAGGGCGTGTTGTTTCGTCCGCGAAGAGGTCGTCAAGCAACGCGATATCGTCAACTTCCATCAGACTCATGCCTTGCCAGAGTTC
>DATGJV010000080.1:0-6590 GCA_035295005.1 Ktedonobacteraceae bacterium
ACCTCGTTGCAGACCAATACAGTGAATACGGGCCTGATCGTCGTTGATCAAGAGGAGGCCAGTGGAGTTGCTTTTATTTTTCTCACGCCTGGAGGCAATAACGCTATTGTGGTTGCCTCCGGTGCAAATATGCGCGTTGGCAAGGATGAGCAGCAAAACACGGCTATTTTTGAGGGTATCGCGCAGGCGCAAGCACTCGTTCTCCAATTGGAAATTCCTCTTGAGACGGTGTTGAAGCTCATTTCTGTCGGCCATAACGCGGGTGTTCCCGTCGTCCTCAACCTCGCTCCAGCACAACCATTGCCTAAGGAGGCGCTTCAGCAACTGGCAATTCTCGTTGTCAACGAGAACGAGGCCAGCCTTCTGAGTGGTCAGCGCGTTGACACGCTGGAAGATGCCCGCATTGTCGCCACTGTGCTGCACGAGCAGGGTACCGGTACTGTCGTCATCACCCTCGGCTCGCAAGGCGCTTTACTCGCTACAGATGACGGCAAAGGAGCAACACGTACAATCTATCAGCCAGCGCCCAGTGTTCAGGTTGTTGATACAACCGCCGCCGGTGATTGTTTCGTCGCCGCGCTCACCGTTGCCCTCGCCGAGCAACAAACACCGGATGAGGCGTTGCGCTTCGCAGTCCATGCCAGCGCCCTCAAAGTGACAAAATTTGGGGCGCAATCCGGCCTACCTGCACGTGAGGACGTAGAGGCTTTTATGCGTTCAAACACCCGTTCATAACTCAAAGCGAGGTACTCATGCAGCGAATTATTCTCGATACAGACCCTGGCATAGATGATGCCCTGGCGCTATTCCTGGCCCTGGCTTCGCCCGAAGTCCAGCTTGAGGCCATCACAACTGTTAACGGCAACGTGGGGGTTGCAGCCACCACGCGCAACGCGCTCACCCTGCTTGAATTTCTCGGACGCACCGATATTCCCGTGGCTCGTGGCAGCGACCGCCCCCTGCTGCGCCACTATACTGACGCGGCCTATGTCCACGGCGATAACGGCCTGGGTGGTATTCAACTACCAGAACCACATATACAGCCCGTCGCGCAACACGCTGTTGACGTTATCATTGAGCGCATTCTGGCCGCGCCCGGCGAAATCACGCTGGTTGCCATCGGCCCATTAACCAATATCGCGCTGGCAGTCCGACGCGAACCGCGTATAGCGCAACAAGTACGCGAAGTCGTCATTATGGGCGGTGCTCTGCGCGTACCCGGCAATGTCACACCGGGCGCTGAGTTCAATATTTACGTAGACCCGGAAGCGGCCCATATCGTCTTTCACGCGGGCTGGCCCTTACGCCTCGTCGCGCTAGATGTTACCATGCAAGCCCGTTTGCCCCGTCTAGAGGTAGACACACTGGCAAAAACACAAAGCCGGGTAGGCTCGTTTATCCAGCAGATGCTCGCGTACTATTTCGATGTCTTTGGTCCACTCTACCACGTCACTGAGTTCCATATGCACGACCCGCTCTGTCTCGCTGCCGCCTTCCAGCCCGAACTACTCACCTGGCAATCCGTCTACGTGGATGTCGAGTTAGACGGCAAACTCACCACCGGCCAAACCGTCGCCTACTTCGACCAGCCAGACGCCCCAACACCCAACATGCAGGTCGCCATAGGAGTTAACGAAGCCGCGTTTATTGAGATGTTTGTGGAAAGGATGAGGGATCTTTAATTTCCTATTTCGCAGAACCCTGAATCATTTTTAGCGCATCACGGTACAGGAAAGGTACCCAGAAGGTGGATTCGCCTCTGGTAGATCGTGGTCGTCTTTCCTTAAAAAAGCCAATTTCGACAAGCTCCCTTGCGTGAACAAGAGCCTCTTCTTTAGTGATTTTCCAGAGAGTTGCAAGCGATTCCGCTGTCTGTTCGGTCTTCTGTCCATCCAACTTTTCAAGCCACTGCCGACTCTTTGGAAACTCGGCAAGCAGGGTTTGTTGATAACGTGTTATTGAAACCTCTGGTAATGCAGCCTTCAAAGCAGGAGCTTCGAACATAACTTCACCTTGAGGTTCACTCCCGCCAACTTCCAGCGTTTGCAATTGGGACTTACAAGCACATGTGAGAAGATGAATAAGCTCACGCGGTGCGGTTTGGCCCGATGCATCTTGAGTCTGGGTTAATAACCATTTGAATGTGGAAGCACGGCTGCTGCCTTTAACTACCTGCGTGGGAAAAATACGATAGAACAGACTTGATTGTTTCTGTTCAGAGGATAAAATCTCATCATGGCTGGCGTTATAATATTCCCGTAAGCCCTGATTATTCAAAGCGCGACGCATTACCAGATTGAGCAGAGATTTTTCGTCCCAGGAGATGGTGACAGTACGGGTGATATGGCTGGCCCCAGCAAATCCCTGTATAGTGATGAGCCGCCAGATATCGCTACGAAGGAAGATTTTGAAGCATACATTATCAAGCGCCCGCAGATCATTATAGACCCTGAACAAAGCTCGTAATGCATTATGCTCGAGTTTTTTTGATTCAGCAAAGGCAACGTCGAGGCGATCAAGCAGCACCCAGACTTTTAATCGCGACTGTTCAAGTATCTTGTTAATATCTTTGAGTAATTCATCTACCGAGACCACCCCGAGGCTTTGTTGTGCAGTATTGGGTTCGTGAAAGGAGATTTTGCCGGTGACCCCCACTGGCATGCCAGGTAGAACAACGCCTCCTTGAACAGATTCTACAGGGAACAAACGACGTACATAATCAACAGCTGACCGCAAGAGCTTACTTAAACTTGTGTCTTTTGGTAGTACATTTGCATCTCCGAGAGTCTTGATAACTTTCTTAAGCTTGCTATCTATTATACCTGCCTTTCGCAGCTGATCTGCAACAAGCGAGAGAAAATACAGTTTCCAGAGATTGTAAAGTTGCTGTTCTGTTATATCTGGCTGGTTATCTACCAACTCTTTGAATACGGTATCTCCATGAGGATTCTCAGCAGGAATAACCATAATACGTTTTTCAGCAAGCTCCTGTTGGCGATTCAACAGAAGTGAATAAATAGCACTTTTTCCTGCTCCCTTTGCCCCATAAACAATATCAACGTCACCAGCAAAGATATGCTGCCACTGATTTGTTTCGACGAAGTATGAACTGAGATCATCTACTTCATCCTCAGCAATACGTTGACCAAAGGTGATGCTTTGAAGAACCTGCCGTTTGTCCATGCCATTTCCCCTCCATGTTAAATATGAAATATATTTTCGATCTATGGGAAGGATGCCTGATTGTTGCAAGGTAACGAGAATATTCTGCTTTCAAGACAAATCTCCTTAAACACCATAGACCTCATTCAAGTGCATAGTGTACAATATCCATCAAGAGGTATACAATAGATACTGACCATTTACTGTGGAAAACGTGTTGTGCGCCTCTTTCCGTGGTAATTTTTTTCAGAGATACCTCTGTTTCAAAAGGAGATTAGTCTCATGGCTCTGGCATCCGAGCGAACAAGAATATTCATCAGTTATAGCCACAGAGATCAGAGATATCTGGATGAATTACATGCTCATCTGGCTTTTTTTGAGAAAAAAGGCGACATAGATTTCTGGGATGATACCAGAATTCAGGCTGGTTCGCGTTGGTATAGAGAGATTGAAAAGGCTATCTCATCTGCGAAGATCGCTATTGTGCTTGTTAGCGCAAATTATCTGGCCTCAAAATTTATCCAGGAGAGAGAATTACCTTTTCTTTTAGAGGCCGCACAGGCTAATGACGTTAAAGTCCTTACTGTGATTTTGAGCCCATGTGCCTATCAGACCACTCCCCTTGCTCAATTTCAATCCGTCAATAGTCCGTCTAAACCATTAAGCTCTATGAACAAAAGTAAGCGAGATGCTGTGTGGATAAAGGTAGTCGAACTTGTCCAGTTTACACTTGCTCCGTTACATACTTCCCCGCCAGCACCTTCCAAGGTATCGTTATCAAACATACCAGATGCAATAACTGCGAAAACAGCGCTCTATACCTATCGGGGCCATACCGCCAGAGTAAATACAGTGCAATGGTCTCCTGATGGAAAGTTCATTGCTTCAATTAGTGATGATCACACAGTACAACTCTGGGATGCTACCACTGGAAGCCAGGTTACTACGTATCCTGGAGATAAAGGATTTGACTTAGCCATTGCATGGTCGCCTGATGGGAAGTATCTTGCCACAGGGAAAGATACTCATACAGTTCTCATTTATGAGATATCCGCGGGGAAGCTACAAACTACTTACAGGAGCGAAGCACAGGTAGTGGCTGCTCTCGCCTGGTCTCCTGACGAAAAATACATTGCTTCCAGTAGTGCAAATATCTGGCCCTATCTCAGTACCAGAGATACTGTAGAGATAGTTGAGCCTTTTACAGGAAAGCGCGTTTTTACGTATGATAGCCCTCCCAGAGCTACGGCAGCTCTAACCTGGTCGCCTGGTGGTCAGTATCTTGCCTTTGCGAGCAATGATGGTTTGATAGAAGTGCTTGATATTGCAAATACCTCACTTTTCAGAACATATCATGGGAGTACCGATCAGGTTAATACTGTGAAATGGTCTCCTGATGGCAAATACATTGCGTCTGGTAATGCTGAAGGCACTGTTCAAATATGGAATATGGATACAGGAGAAGTAGTTTCTACATATTACGGACACTCCGGATCAACGCTTACACTTGCCTGGTCCCCGGATGGAGAGTACATTGCTTCCGCCGGTGAAGATAAGACTGTACAGGTATGGAATGTTCGGTCAAGCCAGACGGTCCAAACTTACTACGGGCATTCTGGCATGGTTTTTTCTGTTGTCTGGTCCCCCGATGGACGGCGTATTGCCTCTGCCGGACAGGATAAAACGGTACAAATCTGGCAGGTGGGTTTTATCGCCACAGAGGAAAGTAAAGAGCAATGGCTACTTGAAGGGAATAGTTACTCTCAGGCCCAACGTTACGAAGAAGCGCTAACTGCTTTTGAGAAAGCAATCCATCTGGACCCCAACTTTGCCCTTAGTTATCTCAACAAAGGACAAGTCCTTTATAAACTGAGACGATACGAAGAGGCACTTGCTTCTTTCGAGCAAGCTATTCACCTCGATCCCGACTATGCCGGTAGCTATCATAGTAAAGGGGATGTTCTTTCTAAACTTGGACGCGAGACAGAGGCATTATATTCTTATGAGCAAGCATTGCAGTTAGAAAAAGCAACAGGCGATGAGGTTGCAGAACAGCTTGAATACTCTTCTCTGGGCAAGGTTGAGGCCAGGCTGGGACACATTAAAGAGTCTGAAGGCTACTACGAGAAGGTTCAGGAAGAACAAACCACTGGCACAGATACAATCAGTCAGAATGCGTCCAAATTGAATATCTACGAAGGAAATCATTCATAAAAACCCTTTACATTTATCAAGAACCCTTGCACACCTGACTCAAATAGGTTATATTACAGAAAGAATAATTCCTGGTAATTTACTCGGTTTAACAAGCAAAGGAACCATAGAAGCATGGCAGAAATTAACGAAGCTGAAGTTTTAGATGCGTTGCGCGAATGTTATGACCCCGAAATTCCCGTGAACATCGTGGACCTGGGGCTTATCTACAATGTTGATATTCACGATGAGACTGGCATTGTGGACGTGAAAATGACATTGACCGCGATGGGTTGTCCTATGGCGGGTGAAGTCATCTCCGAGGTTGAGATGCGCGTGGGAGAGGTAGAGAACGTCCGTGCTTGCAAAGTCGAAATGACATTTGACCCACCCTGGTCTCCCGATAAGATGACCGAAGACGCCAAATGGGAACTGGGCATGATTTAGCTAAAATAGGGGAGAAAAAGCAAGATAGGAGAAAATTGCCAGCCAATTTTCTCCTATCTTGCTTTTTCTCCTCACCATACCGCTATTTCCATCTTGGCAGAGACGCAAAAGCATGATATGCTAACTCAGCTTCATACTATTTTGTCGTCCATGTAGCAGGAGAGCGAGACCCGCTATGCAATGTAGTGCCTGTGGAGCGGAGATTCCACCAGCAACACCTGTATGCCCAAATTGCGGTACGCCAGCCGCCAGGAGCGAATCTGGCTATGGTACTTTTCAGAAAACACAGTCGCATCGCACACCAATTTCACGTGGCAAAACGGCACTCTTACTGCTCCTGGCATTGCTCATGATGTTCAGTGGATTTGGCCTCATTTACTATTCGACGGTTGTGCGCCCGGTACAATTGCAAGTAGACGCGACACAAACGGTGCAAAGCATTTTGACCTCGGATGTCAAAGCGACAACGCTCACGAATGCCCATGCCACTGGCACCACCTCGGCACTGAACAACACATTGGCTACTGCTCAAGCTCAGGCCACTGCCGTTGCCGTAGCGACAGTCACGGCCTATCATACCATTTACACCCAGGCCACCAGTGGGACACCGGCTCTGGACGACTCGTTGAGTGCCAATAGCGCCAGCAATTGGGATGAATATAGCGACGGTAACGGTGGCGGCTGTCAATTCAGCGGGGGCGCATTGCATGCCACTATCCTGCAAAAGAACTACTTTGTGGCATGTTTCGCACAGGCTACCAATTTCGGCAATTTTGCCTTTCAGACAC
>DATGJV010000081.1:0-2990 GCA_035295005.1 Ktedonobacteraceae bacterium
TACTCAATGGCCCACGCCTTACCATCTGGCCCGGCAGTCAGCACAAATGGCCCTTCTCTGGTAATCGCTATGGTATGCTCAAAATGGGCGCTGGGTTTGCCGTCTCGCGTAGCGATTGTCCAATAATCCGGCAGAAATCTGACTGCCCTCGTTCCCATATTGACCATTGGCTCAATAGCAATCACAAGGCCCGGCTTGAGCTGGAAATCCGTAATCCGCGGCGTGTAGTAGTTCGGCACCTGGGGGGGAGTTTCCCACAATTCTCGCCCAATACCGTGACCAACAAGCCCCTCGACAACGGAGAAACCAGCACCTTTGATGAATTGCTCCATCTCCTTCGCAATTTCGCTCCACATTGAGCGGTGTGGTATCAACTCGATTGCCAGCTTTAACGCGCCCTCCGTCACATCTAGCAGTCGTTGTACCCCCGGTTTAATCGTACCAACAGGGACAGTAACCGCCGCATCTCCGCACCAACCATCCAGTTTGCAGCCAATATCTATGCTGACAATATCGCCCTCGCGCAATTTGCGTTTTCCCGGAATACCATGCACAATCTCATCATTGACCGAGATACAGGCGGCAGCAGGAAACGGCACATTACCCGTAGCACTCGGTACACCTTTGAATAGAGGTAAAGCATGATTCTTCTCAATAAATACCTCGACAGCCTCGTTCATTTCGGCGGTCGAAACGCCCGGCTTTGCCATATCGGCAGCAAGCTGGTGCGCTTGCCAGACCAACAAACCCGCCTCCCGCATCTTCGCGATTTCTTTCTCAGACTTCAAATATACCATTGCAAAGTCCCTTCGTTTGTTCTTTCTTTAGCTCGCAACACTGGAACGTTCATCCTCGTCTTGCCTGTACTGCCATTCCAGTAAATCACTGGTCGTCACTGTAAAATAGCGGTTGAAGTACGCTAATAGCTGGTCAATCGTGTGATAATCAATGCGTTTGCTACGTCCGGTGTTCAACGCAGACAGTACACTGAGCGAAACGCCACTCTCGTTCGCCAGTTGTCGCAAACTCAGCGCCGACTTCCCTTGCCGGGCGCGTTCAACATTTACCTTCGCTAATAGCAACCTGAGCATACAATTAATGGTCATTGTTCTGTTCCTCATATAATTACGTCTCTTTACAACACAATACATGACAATGATACACCATCTGTATTGACATGTCAATACAATAGAGAATAAATCCGCTTGAATACATTCTATTTCTATTTGCACATGCGCATTCTCCTGTGCTACGATACTGTCACAATACGTCAGTTATCCGTCCTTCCGCTGAAAAAGGACCAAAGCGATGAGCGTTGAGACAAAAAGCTATGATATCTATGACCTGAAAACCGGCCAGTTGGCGGCGAGAATCAGTGCTGAGGGGATTGTGAAAAGCGTGGGAGACACCGAGGCAGTAGTAGCATTGCAGAAATTGATGCAGCGTGAAATCGTGATTCTTGAGCATCAAATTGATGTTGACCCACAAAATACAGAGGAAGAATACGAACCTTACCCGGAAGAGAATATGTGCTATTTTGGTATGGTGACACTTCGTCCCGACGACCCATCCTACTTCAAAGCCTTCTTACGAAGACTTCCTTACATTAGTTTTTACGAGGCCAGACCTTCAAACGAATAAAGTGATGGTACGGTCTGCTAATATTGTTTTTATTGCTCACATTGCTCATACTGGAGTGCATATAATGGTACAAATTGCTTTTATTGCAACTGCTATTGGACTGGGAATAGCTTATGCCGCTGCACCTGGCGCGGTGAACACTGAAGCTATCCGGCGTGGAGCAACGCACGGCGCACGCTCTACTTTTCTCGTCGAGACTGGCTCGCTGATTGGCGATTCCCTCTGGGCAATCCTCGCTTTGGCCGGTGTTACGGTCCTTGCTCAGCATCTCGCTGTGCAAATTGTGCTGGGCATTGTCGGTGGGTGTTTCCTGCTGCGTATGGCATGGTTAGCTCTCCATGAAGCCTTCATGCGACACGATTCCTCATCAACTTCTTCATCGTCCACACGCGGCGATTTCGCCACCGGTGTTGTATTCGGCCTGGCAAATCCCGTTGGGCTGGCCTTCTGGTCAGGATTGGGCAGCAGCGTCGTAGCGTCGGGGGTTAGCGGAATACAGTTCGTATTCTTCTTTGTCGGTTTTTTTGTAGGCGCGGTTCTCTGGTGCATTGGAATTGCTACCGCGTTTCGCTGGGGTAGTCGCTGGATTCGCCCGGCAATGTTTCGCTGGATCAACGCGCTCTGTGGCCTCGCGCTTGGTTACTTTGGTATCCGCGTGCTATGGACAACGTTGCAAGCATGGCTGGAACATCAAACTCTATCGTCGCTGAAGCCGGTGCGCTAATATGCCATCAGCATCAGCTTCCTCAACAAGCCTCCTTCTATGACAATAGGAGGCTTGTTGTCACCCGGATAATTCCATCACTGCCCGGCCTTCGACCAGGAACAATACCCTGTGTTATTTCACAAAGAGCGCCATACGGATCGTATCAACATACTTCCCAGGCCCCAGTTTGATTTCACGCCTCATCCATCCCTCCTCGCGAAAACCGAGAGCTTCGTAAAGAGCTATTGCCCCCGCATTGGTCGCAAAGACATCCAGACACACTTTCTCAATGACTGGATGCTGCTGCGCCCATTGAATTAATGTTGAGAGCAACGCACGCCCGATTCCGCGATTACGCCATGCCTTAAGAACGCTCATCCCAAATTCTCCCAGATGAGCAATACGTTTGCGTTCTCCATTACGAAAGTTGAGCATACCGATAATGTGGCCCTCCGCTTCTGCCACAATGACAAGCTTGCCTGAATCATTCAGGTTCATTTCAAGCCAGGAAGCTTCCTGCTCCTCTGTATTGTGAAAATCATCCAGAGTACTTAACACAAACTCTGGTTCCGCGAATATGGCGTAGACATGCTCCAACAGATTAGCTGCATCGGCGGGTAACGCTGTACGAATAATCACCATT
>DATGJV010000082.1:0-8245 GCA_035295005.1 Ktedonobacteraceae bacterium
TGTGAGTGCGTTTGGAGCAATAATCCTCTTGCGCAATCATGGACCAAAGACAGCTATCATCCCAACTGTTGTTCCGACAGCCGCAGTCACGCCAACAGCCGTGCCGAGTCCTACTCCCAGCCCTGTACCGACTAATACACCGACACCTGTTCCGTCGCCAACGGTAGCGCCAACGCCAACACCTGATGCCAATTTTGCCTGGTGTACCACCTGTACGACTAATGGCTTCCTCGTCGAGTACCCGCAAGGATGGAACCAGAATACCGATGGGGCAGCTACGAACATTCGCTTTTTTAATCCTGGCGCGAATGATCAGTATGCTGAGTTCAAAACACCAGGGGCGACGAACAACAACGCAAGCCAGTTAGTCGCAAATGATTTACAGGCTACTTTTGCTTCGCTGCCGGGCTATACTGCTCCCACTGGCTCATCTGCTACCACGATTGGCGGGGAAAACTGGATCTACGAAACAGCCTACTACCAGTTGAACGGCCAGCAGGAACAGGTACAAGTCTATGCTACAGTACACCAGCAAAATGCGTATATTATTGAGCTACAGGCGGCTACCAGCCAATTTCTTACTGTGAACTCGCAATACTTTATGACTATGTTGGGCAAATTCCAATTCCAGCAGCCAACCTCGTAGGACGGAGCCACAGTGAAATACTTCCTCATTCTTCTCGTGTTCATTGGCGGTATGACGAGTCTGGCACTCGAAATGTGCGCCTCCCGTTTGCTGGGTGCGTTCTTCGGCACATCGCTCTACATCTGGGCCAGTATCATTGGCCTCATTCTCATCTATCTGACCGTCGGCTATTTTATCGGGGGTCGGTTGGCTGACCGCTATCCATCGGAACGTCTTCTTTGTAGCCTGACCGCAATAGCGGCTCTCACCATTTCACTCTTACCTTTCATCAGCCAGGGTATTCTCAACTGGTCTATTACCGGTTTGCAACAAATATCGGTGAGCATTTTCGTGAGTTCGCTACTCGGCACCATCCTGCTTTTCGCAATTCCTGTTACCTTGCTTGGGCTGGTTTCACCTTTCGCTATTCGCCTTGCCACGAAAGATATTCAGCGTAGCGGCACCTCCAGCGGGTCGCTGTATGCTATATCCACCTTTGGCAGCATCCTGGGAGCATTTCTGCCGGTATTATGGATGATTCCTACTTTTGGCGTGCGCCGCACATTGTTGATCTTTGGCGCATTGCTCTTCGCTGCATCACTCTGGGGGCTACGTCCGCGCTGGCGGTTCGCTCTTGCCATTGTGCTGCTTGTACTGGTAATACCACTTGGCCCATTGAAAGATATTCCCTACCTGATATATGATCAGGAATCGCTCTACAATTATATTCAGGTTACGCAACTTCCCGATGGCACGCGCCAGCTTATCCTCAACGAGGGAGAGGCTATTCACTCTATCTATTATCCCGACCAGGATAAAGTATTAACCGGCTGGTACTGGGATTATTTTCTTACCGCGCCCTATTTCAACGCGGGCTTCACGCCACAGCAACTGCACCGTGTGGCTATTATTGGCCTCGCCGGGGGTACGATTGCGCATCAATTCACTAAAGTCTACGGGCCGGTGGCGATAGATGGGGTTGAGATTGATCCCGCAATTGTGAATGTGGGGCGCAAATATTTCAATATGAACGAACCAAACCTGCATGTGTATGAGCAAGATGGACGGACATTTATGGATACCACACATCAGCAGTATGACGTTGTGGCTATAGATGCCTTTCAACAGCCTTACATTCCATTTCAACTTACCACTCGTGAATTTTTTTCGGAGATTCGCTCGCACCTCTCGGCAACAGGTGTAGTTGCCCTGAATACGGGCCATACCACGAACGATTACAGATTAGTGCAGGCATTTGTCAATACCATGAGCCAGGTCTTTCCGAGCGTCTACGTTTTCAATGTACCCGGAACGTTCAATACGGAAGTCATGGCAACGGTGCAACCTACATCTATTCAGACATTTCGCGCAAATCTCGCACAGTTCGCACCGACATCGGTCATGGGCGAAGTTGCCAACGAGGTGTCACCGGTTGTCACGCAGGGACATGCTGATGGAGGGGTTGTCTTTACCGACGACCGTGCGCCTATTGAGGAAATCACTGATCAACTGTTGTTGAATTATATTCAACAGCCGTGAACATTCTGGTGGTTGTCAATTTGACAGCCACTAATTTTTTGATGTACAGTATCCAGGGTCATTTAATCTGGTTATCTAGAAACAAAGAGGGGTTAGAAACATGACGGTTGTGGCAGTAATCGGCGCACAATGGGGCGACGAAGGCAAAGGGAAAATTGTAGATGAGCTGGCGATGAACGCGGATTATGTCGTGCGCTACCAGGGTGGCAGCAATGCAGGACACCGGGTCGTTCACGAAAAAGGGGAGTTTGCATTCCGTCTCGTCCCCTCTGGCATTCTTTATCCCGATACCACCTGTATTATTGGGAATGGTATGGTCGTTGACCCAAAGGGCCTCATTGCGGAGATGGGCGAGTTGCAGCGTTTAGGTGTGGATGTTTCTCATCTTTATATCAGTGAACGAGCCCACGTGGTGATGCCTTATCATTTCCTCCTTGATCGCCTGGAGGAAGAAGCACGGGGAGCCGATAAAATTGATAGTACCCAACGGGGTATTGGCCCAGCTTATGTGGATAAGCATGCACGTACTGGCATTCGCATGGGTGAACTCCTCGATGTAGATGCGTTTCGCAGCAAGCTCGCTTCGATACTCCAGCAAAAGAACCGTATGATTACACAGATTTATGGTCAACCACCCCTCTCGCTGGAAGAAATCCACGGCGAATATTTTAGCTACGGTCTGCAACTCAGTTCCCACATTGCTGATACACAGGCGATGTTGCACGACGCTTTATTTGAACGCAAGAAAATGCTGTTGGAGGGTGCGCAGGGTGCGTTGCTCGATATAGACTTCGGCACCTATCCGTATGTCACCTCATCCTCTACAATGGCAGCGAACGCAGCTACCGGAGCAGGACTGCCCGCTCGCTCCATTGACAAGGTAATCGGCGTCTACAAAGCCTATATCACTCGTGTCGGTAGCGGCCCAATGCCTACAGAACTTTTTGACGAGACGGGACGCGAGATTCGCGACCGAGGTCATGAATATGGCACCAATACAGGTAGAGAGCGTCGTTGCGGTTGGTTCGATGCTGTCGCCGGCAAATTCGTCGCACAACTCAACGGCCTTGATGCTGCGGTGATTACCAAACTTGATGTGCTTGATACACTCTCTACAATCAAAATCTGTACGGCGTATCAATTGAATGGCAAAATCATCCATACTTTTCCGGCAAATCTCAACGACCTTGCCGCTTGCGAACCCGTCTATGAAGAAGTGGAGGGCTGGCAATGCAACACCTCCACCATCTGCTCCTACGATGGACTACCCGCCGCCGCGAAAAACTACCTGCACCGCCTTGAGGAAGTGTTGGAAACACCTATCAGTATGATTTCCGTCAGCCCACAACGTGGCAAAACCATTCAGGTCAACAATATACTGGCGACGGAAGAGCGCGATTCACGTTTTCCCAATGCTATGCGCTAAAGAATGAAATGATTGTCTTCATCAACGGTGCCTTCGGCGCTGGCAAAACAACCGTTGCGGAATTGCTCAACCAGAGGATTCCCAATAGTCTGCTCTATGACCCGGAGGTTGTTGGGATGGGCTTGCGTTACATTCTGCAACCCATCACAACCTTCAATGACTTTCAGGACTTACCGCCATGGCGTCCTCTAGTGGTGGAAACCGCACGGCATCTCCTGAAAACATATGGACGCACACTGATTGTGCCAATGACGCTCTGGAACAAAGCTTATTTTCTGGAGATTACAGATGGATTGCGTACATTTGAGCCGCACCTCTTCCATTTTTGCCTGACTGCTACCGAAGCCACGTTGCGCAAAAGATTGCAGGAGCGGCCTTCCTCACCGCAAGCGTATGCATGGGCTTGCGAACGTATCGAGCGATGCGTTACAGCGTTTGAGGATGAGATGTTCGCGGTACAATTGTCAACGGATACTCGAACGCCAGAGGAGTTGGTAGTCGAAATATTGTCGCAGGTGCCAATAAATTCGTCTGTAGAACGATAGGAGTATCATGAGCGAACGAGTATTCCAAGAAGTCGGTATCCAGGAAGGCTATGCCCTCTGGGCTGCTTCCTACGATCAGGAAAAAAATGGGTTGATCTACGTTGAAGAACAGCACGTGGACCGGCTCCTGACGCATATCCCCTTCAGCAGAGTACTCGATGTGGGTACTGGGACTGGCAGGCATGCCTTAAAGCTCGCACGACAGGGCGTGAGCGTGACGGCTATTGATCAATCACCGCAGATGCTCGCTGTAGCTCGCGAGGCTGCACAGCGTGAAGGTTTATCGCTTGATTTTCGACTCCATTCGCTTGAGCATGATCTGCCCTTTGAGGAACAGCAATTTGATTTAGTGGTTTGCGCACTCACGTTGAGCCACATTCCCAACCTGGCTCATGCCCTTCAGGAGTTTTCCCGTGTGCTGCAGGATGGTGGCTATCTGCTCATTACCGATTTTCATCCTGTCCATACCATTTATGGGTGGAAAACAGCCTTTCGGCGTGCAGAAGTGACTTACCAACTCCCTACTGTAGGGTATACCAGGGACAATTATCTGGAAGCGATCACGGCGAGTAGTTTGACGATCCTCGAAGTGGCGGATATCCTTGTGGGAGAAGCACCAGAAGGCTATATCCCGGAGGAGATGCTGCGCATACATGCTGATAAGCCGTTGTGCTTATGTATTCTCGCACAAAAGTAACGCTGCGATTTGTTCACTTTGTGCTTGATGAGTGTGAGTATACTCCTGATATTGCCTAATTTACCAGCAACTTCGCCTGTCGTATCGTTTCATCGGTTGCCCATACTTTTTGAGTTTCAAGCAATCTTCTTAGCAGCAAACGTGCAACCAGGCGAGGAGAGCGACTGCCGAAAACCGTTACCGATACATCTTTGCCAGGCAAGCAACCATGTAATGACAGGAGAAGTCTGCCATCGGCTTGCTTCTCTTCATACAGAAACAAAGGTTCGTCTCCGCGAATGATTGCTCTGGCAATTGCCATATCGGTGTAGGAAACCGTTGCACCGTTGCGAGCTTCCGCAAGGAGATAGAGCGCGGCATCTTCTTCTGTATCAAATGGCATGGTCAGCCTGTCATCGCTAAATGATGCAAAGCTACTCAAAGCTATTTGAATGCGTCCATCGGGCATGGTTTGTTTGATGACAAAATAATAGTCAAATTCTTGCAGGATTTGCTCTGCTTTCTGCATTGCATCACTCCTCTGGAAAAAAGAGTACGACTAACATGCATTTTCAATTGTACCATTACTTTGGGAACCGTACCTTCACCATTCTCTGCTCACTGATAAAACCCGCCTTCTCTATAGCTTTCTTTGAAGCAAGATTGTCAGCGGCACACGAACAAATAGGCTTCCAACCAGCTTCATAACAGCGTTTCTTTAATTGCGCAAGCATGAAGCTAACCAGACCTCTTCCACGATATGATTGAGCCACCACCATACCCAGATCGGCATAGGGTGGTTGCTTCTGGCTGGGGATACATTCTCCCGTTGCTACCAATAGCTGCCGGTCATACAAAGCAAATAATTCAGCCCGATTGAGGCGTTTCTTCATGAACGCCTCAATCCACTCTCCTGATCCTTCCGTATTTGCCCGGTAAAAGCGCACGATGTTATCCAAATCTTTCTTTTCCGCTTGCCTGAAGATGCTATTGCTAATGCCAGATGACAGCTCAACGCGCTTGTTATCGCGAAAAAGATAGCTATGAGCGGTCACGCTTACCTGTATATCAAGACACAAAGAGAAATACAGGGGTTCTATAGTGCTTGCAATCGCATATTGAATGCCACAGGTCGAGACAACCCAACGAAAGATCTCCTGTGCCTGTGCCTGATAGTTTTCAAATAGGTGAAAGCGCAGCAAATAATTATTAGAGTCTGTACAGAAATATCCTGCACGTTGCTCCTGGTCCTGTATTTCCCAAAAAGTTGCATGCGCAATTACCGCGCTCTCCCACATCCCATCTATAGGAGCAATGAGAGTGCGCAGGTAGTCATCCCGTATGTGTTCTATTGCATCTGTATGCTCAAGGCGAATATATTTCATTATCTGGTTTCATGCAACCATCGCAGATTCGTGTCACCAGGATCAACGGTTACACTTTCTCTGGCTTGAGTGGCATTTCAATAAAGTGCAAGCTTCTGCTGAGGCTCTTATTTGGAACGCCGCCACAGAAAGAGCAATGCAAGCAGCGTTCCTACCGCAAGAACAACGCCTATGGCCTTCCTCTGACTTTTTTGCCAGTCTCTGTTACCAACAAAGTTGGCACGCTCATTGAGGTGCGGAAATGGTTTATCTCTGGGAATCTCAACGTCAAGAAAAGCACAAAGTGGCTCCCAACCTTGCTTTACATCGTAAACCAGCAATTTCTCAGGAGGAACGTTCTTTTTGACCTCTTCGATATGCTGCTGAAAAACCGCCAGCGCGTACTCTTTATCCTCAAATTTTCCATCAAACGTTTGTTGCCAGATAAGAGCGTTTATCATTTTCCCAACTCTGATACGATCAGGCACCAGCAACTTTCCGATAAATAGAATGAGTGGAGAACCGGTTGCTCTTCGACTTATCGGGTAGATGGTGCTGCTCACGCTTTCATACCAGCTTTCGGGATTGCGCACAGTCAATAGCACTCTGGCATCAGGATAAGCACGCATCAGTTCCGCATAGAAGGCGCATGCGGGCCAGTCTACGGTTGCCTGATAGTTTTTCAGAAAATCTTTCCAGTCAACAGGCTTGCCTTCAGTAGCGGCAACCCAATATGCGATATGTTCCGGGTTGTTGAACACTTCGGTCATATGGTAGCAAGGACCAAAGCCAAGCTCTTCAAGAGCGGCTTTCATAGATAACGTTCCCGTTCGTCCAAAACCGGCTCCAATGACTTTCAATCCTCCTGGTTGTCGGCTCATCTCACTCATATATACCTTTTCTATGAACTAATGAAGAATAGCGGCTTACAGATCAGCCGGTTCAAATATACCATTGCGTGCTGCTTGAATCAATGCCCAGACCTTCTCCGGTTTGAGCGGCATATCAATAGTTTTGATGCCGAGAGGCGCGAGCGCATCGAGTACAGCATGCACTATTGTTGGCGGCGCACCGATGGTTCCTGATTCGCCGACACCTTTCACACCCAGTGGATTGGTGGGAGAAGTGACCTCAACGAAATCGGTGATGAAGTTCGGCACACTCGCGGCAACAGGCATCGCGTAATCCATAAGCGTGCCAGAAAGGAGTTGACCGCCGTCGTCATATTGAATTTCTTCAAAGAGAGCCTGGCCAATACCTTGCACTAACCCGCCATGTATCTGCGCCTCAGCCAGGTACTCATTGAGGACATTGCCGCAATCGTCTACGGCGACGTACTGGAGAATATGCACATCGCCCGTTTCGCTATCTACTTCGACAACCGCGATGTGTGTACCGGAGGAATAGGCAGCACCTGTCGGAGCGAAATCGCGCCACGCGGCTAACCCCTCGATTGGAGTACCATTAGCGGGATTGGGCGCTTCTCGCTCGATCAGGTCGGGATGTTCCTCCACTAAACGGGCTAGTTCGCCCAATGCGACGACTCGTGAAGGCACGCCGCGCACCGACACTTGCCCATGCTCCATTATCAAATCGGCAGAGGCTGCTTCCAATATCTGTGCAGCAACCTGCAATGCCTTATCGCGTGCGGCCTCGGCAGCGAGCAGAATAGCCGAAGCACTCACCTGTGTTACACGGCTACCAAAAGTGCCGACGCTGTAGCCGGGCAAAGAGGCATCGTTCAATTGCACATGCACCTTTGAGATGGGAACTTGAAAGACATTTGCCGCTATCTGCGTAAACGCGGTAAAGTGCCCCTGCCCATTATGCGCGACCGCACTCTGGACGAGGATAGCACCATCACGGAGAATACGCACAGTTGCCGCCTCGCGAGGCATGCCAGGCGGAGGATTCATACTGTCTCCAGAGAATTCGACAAACGAGCAGAGACCTATGCCCAGCAGCTTTGTGTTATGTGTGGCCCTTTGCTCGCGTTGTTTTGCTCGCCAATCCGTATAGTGTGACAGTTCAAGGGCGCGATCCAACGCCTTTTCATACTCACCACTATCA
>DATGJV010000083.1:0-6335 GCA_035295005.1 Ktedonobacteraceae bacterium
GGAGAACGGAAAAAGCGTTCGCGTTGTCGCTCCATTTCTCCTCGCGGTCCCTGATCAATGACGTAAACGAGTGCTAGCGTCAGGTTGTCAGCACGTAGCATGGTTGAAACCGTTGTACTGATTTGCTCGATGTTTGTGCCATCCAGGCAACAGAGTACGCGCATGAGGTTCCTCCTAAAGTAATAGTAGTAGCCAGATAAGTAGTGCGCCAGCTACCAACATTAAAGGCGTGACGAGAATACCGACTTTGAAATAATCCAATCCCGACACATCAAGGTTGCGTCTGCGTAAAATCAGGAGCCAGAGAACGGTTGCGAGGGAGCCGACGGTAGTGAGGTTTGGCCCCAGGTCGCAACCAAACATGGTGGCGGCGATAAACCCCAAACGTGCTGCCGGTGCGATGTGCTGCACTCCCACAAGTGAAGAGCGCAGCACAACCGCCATTGGCAGATTGTTGATAATATTGGTGCCAACTGCCGCACCTGCTGTGCCAACCATTACCGCGCCAAAGCTGCTGCCACCTGAGAGATGCAATAGTAATTGCCCGAATTGTGCTGTCAATCCGGTTCCTTCAACGGCCTGCACAACAATGAACATACCCGCGATGAAGCCGAAAATAGACCATGAAATTTGTCCCCCCAGTCCGCGCACGGTGATTTGTCGCCATTTTAACGCACCCAGCAAGAGCAACAGAGCGCCGGATATAGATACGAGCGATAACGGAATTTGCAGCGCCGAAGCGGTGATGTAGGCTATGGCAACAATGATCAGCACGCTACAGGTATAGCGAAAATAGGCCGCGTGCTTTATGGATTCATCTGCGGATGGCAAGCGTTTTGCATCAAAGCGTCCCCGAATCTGCTTGCGATAGAGCAGAAAGAACAGCCCGATATTCATGCCGATGACAAGTATACTCGGTAGCAACAGGAGACGTAGAAATGTCCAGAGATCGAGTTGAAATCTGGTTAAAATAATGATATTGATGGGGTTACTGACTGGCAGGAGAAAAGAGGCGGTGTCGGCGATAAATGTGCAGGCGAAAAGGAATGGCAGCACTGGCAGACGCAGGCGTGTGACCAGCGTGTAGACGATAGGGGTAAGAATAAGCGCGGTCGCGTCGTTTGAGAGAACCATTGAAATCATCGTTCCCAGCAGGAAGGTGTTGAGAAAGAGGCGGCGCGTACTGCCTCCGGCGAGCCGCGCCGCCTGTGCCGCCAGCCAGTCGAACATACCTGCTGTTTCGGCTAACGCAGAGAGGGACATCATGCCGAGAAAGAAAAAGAAAATATTCCAGTCACTATACAACGTGAGGAACGCCTTTACCGGACTGATGAGGCCAATAATGAGTAATAATGCCGCGCCAGAAAGCGCGAAGATGGCTTCATTCCATCTGTAGGGGCGTATCATGATACCAAGCAACGTGACTATCGCGATGATTACCGTGAGTAGCGTGGTAGTTAGCGCCGGTATATGGAAGAACAGTAGCATAAATGGGTTTCCTCAATGTGCTATATGCGGATAAGTGACGCACAGAAAATATAGATGTGGGTAGGAATGTACCTGTGCTTATACGACTACTTACTATACGTTGTTGTGGTTCACAAAGAAACATCCAGTTACTATGCTAGACGCACGTAGCGCACTATGGTATTATCGCACTGGCAGGAAACATAGCTAAGGAGGCATTGGCTGCGTAGTGTACCTCAAACGTCTGGATATGCTGGGATTTAAGAGCTTTGCTGTACGCACACAAATGGAATTTAGTACCGGGATAACGGCGGTAGTTGGGCCAAATGGCGCTGGCAAGTCGAATGTTGCTGACGCAATGCGCTGGGTACTGGGCGAGCAAAGTATGCGCCAGTTGCGCGGTAAGAAAAGCGACGACATTATTTTCGTAGGTGGACATGGCAAAGCGCCACTGGGAATGGCGGAGGTTTCGCTCACGCTGGATAATAGCACCGGGTGGGTGCCTTCAGAATATAGCGAAATTACAGTCACGCGCCGTAGCTATCGTTCCGGTGAGAACGAATACCTCATCAATAAGCAGAAAGTACGCCTCAAAGATATCGTGCTGCTGCTGGCACAGGCACGTATCGGTCATGATTCCTATACAGTAGTGGGACAGGGGTTGATTGATGCGGCCCTCAGTTTGCGGGCCGAAGAGCGGCGTGGCCTGTTTGAGGACGCCGCCGGTATTCGTCCATTTCAGGTACAACGCGCCGATGCGGAGAATCGCTTGCGTTCAACGGAGCAGAATCTTGATCGTCTGCGTGATATCGTTGGTGAAATTGAGCCACGGCTGGCACCACTCGCGGAGCAGGCACGTCGTGCTGCCGAGTTCACGCAACTCAATAGTGAGCTACAGGATGTGTTGCTGACATGGTATGCCTTGCAATGGCGGCGCTTGCGAACGGTGAAAGAACGGGCAGAGGTTGCCGAGTTAGAACAGGCGCAGCATGTGCGTCAGTTAGAGCGTGCCATTCAAGCGGCGGATGAACGGGGCAATACGTTACGCTCGCAACGCCAGCACGCTCACATACATATTGCCGATGTACGGGCTTTAAGTATTGAAGCGCATAATGCTGCGCAGAAGATTGAGCGTGAAATTGCTGTCAGTGAGGAGCGTATCACCGGGCTGACACGACAACAGAATGAGCAGCAACAGGAAGAGCGGCGACTACGCGAACGTCTGATTACTGTACAGCGGCAGATTATTGATCAAGAAGAGCAGTGTGCTATCGCCGACGAGACCCTTGATAGCGAAGCAGCTGCGCTGGCAACGTTGGAAGGGCAGGTTGCTAAGGCGCAAAAAGAATACGAGATGGATGAGCGTCGTCTGCGTGGAGCGCAAAGCGACCTGATTCAGGTGCAGGCGCGTCTGGGTGCCAGTCAATCCGACCTGGGACGACAACAAAAGCACCTGGGTGAGCGGAACCGCACGCTGGCAGCGCGGCGAGAGACGATAGCGCAATCACAGCAGACTCTGCGCACGCTGGAGACGCGCATTGTGGATGAACGCGCACACTTACATACTGCCCGCAACGAAGAGCAACAGGTTACGCAGCGCAAGCAGAGTATCACCCGCGCTATCGCGGACGCGCAACAGGAGATGGAACGCCTGAAAACGATGCTCGCCGAAGCGGAACGGCAACGGCGCACTGTTTCTGATCGTCTCAATATGCTCAAAAACTGGCGGCAAAGTTTAAGTGGCTATAGCGATGGCGTGCGAGCGTTGTTACGCGCTCCCGCTGGCAAGATTACCGGCCTGATTGCACCCGTTCCACAGCTTGGCGTTGCCCCGGCTGGTATGGAGGCTGCGATGGAAGCGGCTCTGGGTCAGTATTTGCAATCAGTGGTAGTTGAGACCATTGATGACGCCTATACCTGTTTGCGCTACCTACAGTCGGCATCGCAGGGTAAGGCGCTGGTGGTATGGATGCGTGATGTGCATAATGACCAGCAAGAAGAAGAAATTACCAGTAATAGCGAGGCTCACTGGCAACATGAGGAGGAAAAGCTCAATTCTTTCCTGCTAGAACAGGCAGCATCAGGCGAACAAATGCAAGGGTTTGCATGGAGGCATATCCAGTGTGAGGAACGTTATCTTCCGCTCTTCCGGCGCATTTTACATGGCATTGTCATAGTGAAGGACATAGAGACGGCGCAAGCGTTACTCTCATGTGTACAGTTGCTGCCAACTGCATCTTTCAATGACCTGCCTTTCAAGATCATTGTGACGTTGAAAGGCGAGGTGTTGCATGTGGATGGTTGGTTGGCAGGTGGTAGCAGCAAGGAGGGTGGGCAAAATGGGCAGCATGGCTTGCTGGCACATGAACGCGAATTGCGTGAGCTTCCGCAGCAACTGAGCAAACATGTGGCGTTGATCGAACAACTGAATGCAATGGTAAACGAGGTGCAGTGCGGACAGGAAGCGCGACGAGTGGAACAGAATGAGATTGACAAAGAGTTGCAGAAGCTGACAGCGCGTATCAATGAACTGAATAAAGTGGTAAATACGACGCAGCGTGACCTTGAGCGTGTCCAGACGGAATTGCAACTGGCATCTTCGGTGGAGCAACAGTTAGCCGCCGAGGTTCTTGGTTTAGAGCAAGAAGTACAGGCTGCACAGGAGCGTGTGCGTGCGCACGAGAAATCACAGCGAGAGATGGCGGGGCTGGTTGAAGAATTCCAACGTGAGATGGAGGAACGCGCTCTTGTCTTTCGCCGCCAACAGGATGAGTTGGGGCGCACACGCACTGCGCTGGCAGTGAAACGCCAGGAGGCAAAGGCGCTGCACCAACAATTGGCGACACAGCAGGGACTGGCTCAGGATTTGAAAGGGCAGATCGAGCAGCACCTTACACGGGTAAAAGAGTCTGACCAGAGGCGAAAAGCGCTGGAGGAAGCGATTGCGGGTTATCGCTCTGAACACGAAAAGGTGCAGGCGCAGGTGGGTAAGCTGACGGAAGAATTACGGATCGCTGAAGGGCAAGCGGCGACGATTGATACGAATATTGCGACGCTGGAAAAGCAAAACCTGGAACTGCGCCACACTATGACGGGTGTGGAAGGGGTCTATCGCCGTTCTCTGTTGGAGAGTCAAAAGGCCCGTGACGCACTGGAAACGCTCTTGCAACAACTGCAGGAAGAGATGGGCGTAACAGACCCGAAAGAATTGCACCGTTATGCTGCGCAGGCTGACGCTTCCTCTGAAACACCTGAGCGTAATAATAATGGGACGGCATCTGATGAGCCTGAAACCCTATCGGAAGAAGAGGAGACACAATTGCGGCGTTTGCGACGGCGTGTGGACACGTTGCGCAGTCGTATAAAATCGCTGGGAGGCTATGACCCGGATGCGCCGCAACAATACGAGGAGACGCGCACGCGCTTTGAGTTTCTTTCGACGCAAATAGCGGATATGGAACAGGCGGCACTACACCTGCGTTCCATTATCGGGCAACTCGACGTAACAATGGCCCGCCAATTTGAGACGACCTTCCAGGCCGTCAACGCACGTTTCCGCGAACATTTCACAACACTTTTTAACGGGGGCAATGCACGCCTGGAATTGACAACAGCGAAAGCAAGCGATGACGATGTACCCGGTACGTCAGGTTCACTGGCTCCGTCGAATATGCCAGCTGGTGTTGATGTAATTGTGCAGCCTCCGGGCAAGAAAGTGCAGGATTTATCGTTGCTCTCAGGCGGCGAGCGAGCGTTGGTCTCTGCCGCGTTGCTCTTTGCATTGTTAGAGATTAATCCGCCGCCGTTCTGTCTGCTTGACGAGGTAGACGCGGCCCTTGACGAATCGAACGTCACGCGCTTTTGTGATATCTTAAAACGGCTGGCACAACGCACGCAATTTATTATGATTACGCATAATCGCGTGACCATGACATCCGCACAGGTGATTTACGGCGTCTCAATGGGCAATGACAGCGTTTCGCGTCTTCTTTCAATGAAGTTGGAAGAGGCACCTGTAGCGGGTGACAGATGATATTTCCTATAGCCATTGGAAAGATACCATTTCGGCAGGAGAGGAATGATGCAAGATGGTGATTTTTGGCTTGCTGTAGATAATTTGATTGCATCCAGTGAATTGTATATTGATCGTCCACGTGGTTCTGTTCATCCTCGTCACTCAGACATTGTGTATCCATTAGATTATGGGTATCTGGCGCGTACAACGGCCAATGATGGCGATGGTATTGATGTATGGGTAGGCAGTTTATCTCAAAAAACGTTGACAGCAGTGATTTATACCGTGGATTTAGCGAAACGGGATATGGAAGTCAAATTATTGCTCGGTTGTACTGCTGAAGAAATGCAAATGATTCTGCGGTACCATCAACGTGGTTCGCAATCAGCTATGCTGGTGCAACGATGAAAGTTGGTACTGCGAAAGTAGCATGGCGGTTGCAATACAGTGAACAGGGCGATATACTGAGACGGTGCCAGGGACACGAATCCTATTGTTAAAATTTTGAGGAGAGAAATTCCCATGCCAAAACTTCCTGCATTCGCAATGATTGTGAGTGACCTCGCCACCAGCGTTGCATTTTATGTAGACCGCCTCGGCTTCACACCGGTAGAACAGCAGTCAGAGGCCAATATGGCGCAACTGGTAGACTATGATGGCGACCCTATCCTGTTCGCGGAACCACAGGTGGCAGATATACGGGTACATCTGAGTGAGCCGCGCATGGTGTTTAAGCCAGGCGAGACGCTTGGATATCGTGTTGATGATCTTGATGCGCGAGTAGCCCTGTTGCGTGAAAAGGGCATCGCTGAGATAACTCTCAAAGAATCATCGTTTGGCGACCGTACTCTGA
>DATGJV010000084.1:0-2678 GCA_035295005.1 Ktedonobacteraceae bacterium
CAACTGCTGGCTCACGAGCGCATTATTGCTACCCCGCATCTGGGAGCCTCGACAGAAGAGGCACAGGTGGGAGTTGCCACCGACGTAGCCGAGCAAATTGTTTCCGTGCTGCGCGGAGGATTCCCGCGTGCAGCCGTGAATGCACCGCTCATTTTGCCGGAGACGTTGAAGGTATTGCAGCCATACATGCACCTTGTCGAGCAAATGGGACGGTTGTATACGCAATTGCAACCGGGACCGCTCAATAAAATCGAGCTATCCTGTCGGGGCGATATCGCCAACTACGACCTGCGCCCATTACAAGCCGCGCTCATCAAAGGATTGCTTGAATCCGTCTCGGATGCGCATGTCAATATGATCAACGCGCAATTACTGGCAAAACAATGGGGATTAGAAATCGTCGAGCAGAAATCACCAACACCAGCCGAGTTCGCTAACCTGGTCACATTGCACGTTGCTGGCGCAAATGGCAATGCCTCGTCCTTCGCGGGTAAACCAGGCTCAGGTGATGAGCATGTGGATACACTCAGTGGAACGGTGATGCATAGCGAACCGCGTGTTGTGCGCGTCGGTCGCTACTGGACGGAGTTTGTGCCGGAGGGTTATATCCTCTTCTGCCGCAACTACGACCAGCCCGGCATGATTGGTCGCGTCGGCACGGTACTGGGCAAGGCAACGGTCAATATCCGTCATATGGATGTTGGCCCGACGGTGCGCACGCCCCGCTACTATGATCCTCAGCAGCCACCGGATACCGCGCTCATGATCGTTTCAGTAGATAACCCCATTCCCGAATGGGCGCTACAAGAAATCGGTGGTGCTGGCGATATTTTCGGGCTGACAATGGTGAAATTGTAGCTTTTAGCCCTGGCAAGCTTCATTCCAGGAAGATATAAATGACCATAATTCCAGCGCATGTGCTGGAATTATGGTCATCCCTTTTTAGCCCGTAAGACCATAGACTGAACATGCCATTTATTATCTTGTAATGGAATTGCCTTAAAGGAGACAAGATCAAAAAATGTGGCAGTTGCACGAAGCATGAATTCGTCTGTGTGGTGGGCAAAGAAGCGAGGTGGATCGTGCCAGTCATTTTCATAAACACCCTCCTGCTCAATACCACCATACGTGCAAAGAAAAAATAAGCCATCAGGACGTAACAGGGTGCAAAGTTTCTGCAACACTACAGGTAAATCGTGTGTAGGAACATGAAGCAAGCAATTCAGAGCATAGATAGCATCAAAGGAACCAACCGGAAAATCTAAGCTCAAAAAGTCCATGACATAGGCGTTTAGCCCTTTTTCTCGGCAGAGATTGACCATGTCGGGAGAAAGGTCAGTGCTAATCACATCCAGGCCATTTTCCTGAAAGAAAAGGCTATCAGTGCCTGTACCAGCTCCTATTTCTAACAAATTGCTCTTGCCCTCCTGTTGCAGGAGAGCAAGGAATTGCTCGCGCTCAGTGACTTTCCAGGCTTCTTTCTGTGCTTGATCTCGCCGTTCTGCTTCCTCACGATTGTAGGCTTTGCGTAAGGTATCAATGATCTGTTGATAGCCGTTCATATCATTTCCTCATTTTGTTCAGCCGTTTGTCATGTGAACATATTCAGTCGAAACTTCTATATTATTGCGGCTCATACCTCCAGGAGATTATGATCACATGCTTTCTCTTCGGTCTCTCCGTCGTTTCCATCTTCATGACGGCGCGAACGCAAGTAGCGTGTTATCGCGTATCTACCTGAGAAGTACAATACAATAAGCATTATCAGTGTGGCACAGGTTGGAATAGTATAGGTTTGTATGAGTGTTAGTGCGAGACGCCAGTGAGGGCCAAGAGCAGCACCGATACGTACCAGGGTAAAACACCAGATTATTGAACCCACGAGGGCCGCTAAGAAGAAACGTTGAAAAGGCATACGGGAGATTCCGGCGGGAAAACACGCAAATGGGCGAATATAGGGAGTCATACGGGAGAAAAAGATCATCCAGGCACCCGATTTTTGAAACCAGTTTTCCGCCATGCTCATCTTTTTAGTGTTTACGTGGAACAATGCTGCGATACGCTGTAAGACACGATGCCCCTTCCATTTACCCAGTGTGTAAGCAGACCAGGCTCCGGCAATGCTTCCAATAATAGCTGAAATGGTTAATATCCAGATATTGAGATGCCCCAGCGCTGCCAGAGCGCCGGTAAACAATAAGAGCGTATTGTTGGTTATTGGGATGCCTGTACTCTCTAAAAAGAGTACCAGCGCGACGATAGCATATATTAGCAAGGGATTGGCATGAAACACCATATTGAGTAATGGTTGCACGCGAATCGTTCCTTTCCCCACACTTCCCATTCCTTCGGGAGTAACTGTCTTTACGCTCAATCAGGCTAACGAGTACAAAATTTCCTTCTTCTTTCACTACTGTTAGACGATTATGGTCCGTACAGGGTTGCAAATAAGAGGGTTTGCAAACAATTAGTCCTATTTTCAACATTCTCATCAAATGCATGTACCAATTGCTCCATGTGGTTCGTCTATACTGGCGAGGAACAAACACAACCCATAAAGCCAAAGTACGTATTAGGCAATATACACACAATTTTTGCACATAGAGAAGGAAGAAACCGCATGACAACGGTTGCACCGGCACCTGAGAAAAAAAAGAGTTCTCTTCGACCAACGCGAG
>DATGJV010000085.1:0-2560 GCA_035295005.1 Ktedonobacteraceae bacterium
ATGGACTGTTACCGCTTTGCTGTCGGATATCTCACCACCCATTGTCATTGACACATTTGCCCCCAAAAACGCGAGAATTACAGTGCTAAACAACACGTAGTTTCCCGGCTGTAGAGACAGGTTACTGCCGGTAGGAGTCAGGTTCGTCGCGATAGCATGGCCTGATGCGACCCAGAAGAGGGCGGCCAGTCCCAGGAAAGCAATCACGCCAAGCATCAGGACGGAGGTATAGTTCACCAGTGACTGCACTATACGAAAGGGCTGCATCGCTAGCACTGATGCGAGGATCAGGATAAACACGATGAATACCCCTTGACCGCGTGCATCGGCAAGCCAGCCACTGTTCAGCCCCTGGAGGAAGCTCACGGCTAATCCCGCGCTGGCGACTATACCCAGGACACCGGAAGCCCAGAACGTGACGCCGACAAAGAAGCTCCAGAAACTGCCAAGCGATTTTTGGGTCCAGTTGTAGAGTGAACCTTCATGAAAAAACATCGTCCCTAATTGCGCTGTCGCAATGAGACAGGGAATGAAGAAGACAATCGCACCGATGATCCAATAGGTAAAGGAGGCAGCTCCGGCCTCAACAGTCACGACGGGGTTGTTAACAAAAAACATCACCATCACGAAGATCATCGTAAGGTCGAAGGTTTTCAGGCTTTGTGGCATAGCCCGGCGCACATAACTCTCCGAGGAAAGATTTAGCTTTCTTTTGCGTTCTCTTGCTGTTCGTGTTCCAATCACTGCTCTATTCCCCTTTAACCCTTCTAGCCAGTACACATCACAATTGTTAAGAGGTATGCGAGAAATTATACGGGAAATGTACAGCAAGAACAAAATTTACATAACTCTATAGTACGGAAGTACTGAGCGTGCAGCTCAGCCATCACTACGGTCCGCGTGATATAATGTCCTGTGTATACTATTTCATGTGCCAATAGTTTTCAGGAATGATCACCGATGATCCTGCCTGCTCAATGAGGAGAGAACTAACCATGTCCATTTCACCTTCTATTCGCCCGACAGAACAGGGCCAACTCTATCATAATTTCATCGCCGGGCAATGGCGCGACTCGCACAGTGGCGAGACATTCGCCAGCACCAATCCCGCTCGCACCAGCGAGATTATCGGATATTTCCAAAAATCTACTGTTGCTGACCTGGAAGAGGCTGTTGCTGCCGCCCGCACAGCACAACCTGCCTGGGCAGCCACACCCGCGCCTGTCCGTGGTGAAATATTGTTACGCACCGCCTTGCTGTTACAGCAACAGCAGGAAGAACTGGCAACCCTGATGACCCGCGAGATGGGCAAGGTGTTGAAAGAGACACGCGGCGACGTACAAACCGCTATTGATGTCGCCAAATATATCGCGGGCGACGGACGCCGTGCCGAAGGTGAAACCATTCCTTCAGGTCTGCCTAACAAATTCAATATGACGATTCGCCAGCCCCTCGGCATCGTTGGCATCATCACACCCTGGAACTTCCCCATGGCGATTCCCGCCTGGAAGACGTTCCCCGCGCTCCTTGCCGGTAACGCCGTCATTCTTAAACCCGCCAGCGATACTCCGCTGCTCGCGTTGAAACTGGCAGAAATATTGCAGCAAGCAGGCCTACCGGACGGCGTTCTGAATGTGATTACTGGCCCCGGCGGCACGCTGGGCGATGCCCTGGCAAGCCATAAACAGATCAATATGATTTCTTTGACCGGCTCGACCGAAGTTGGACGACATGTCGCCGAAATCTGCGGGCGCGACTTGCGCCGCTGCACTTTAGAATTAGGCGGGAAAAACGCGGTCATCGTGCTGGAGGATGCCGATCTTGACCTCGCCGCCGAAAGCGTCGCCTGGGGCGGTTTCGGCACCACGGGGCAACGCTGCACCGCGACCAGTCGCGTCATTGTACATACAGCAGTGCAACAGGCATTTACCGACCGCCTTATCGCTGCCGCCGAAAAACTGCACATCGGAGATGGCCTCGATCCCGCCATTGATATGGGACCGCTCGTCAACAAGGGCCGCGTTAAGGCCGTCCATGAATATACGCAGATTGGACAGCAAGAGGGCGCGAAACTCCTTATCGGCGGCTCACCGCTCAATGATAGCGAATACAGCGATGGCGCATTTTACAGGCCGACGGTCTTCACCGATGTCCTGCCCGCGATGCGCATTGCCCGTGAAGAGGTCTTCGGGCCGTTTGTCTCTGTCCTGCCTGTCTCTTCCTATGAAGAGGCAGTGCGGATAGCAAATTCAACGGAGTACGGCCTTTCAACCTCCGTCTTCACCAACGATGCGCGTATCACATTCCGCGCCATGCGTGATATCGAGTCCGGTCTGCTCTACTTCAATGCACCCACAACGGGCGCGGAAATTCAGATGCCCTTTGGCGGCATGAAGGCCAGCGGCAATGGTCACCGCGAACTCGGTTCCTCCGCCGTAGAAGAATTCAGCGAAACAAAAAGCATCTTCGTCTCATTTCCTCCGCAGAGATGACCGCTTACGTTGCCAACAAAAAGCCCACACGAACTCGTGTGGGCTTTTTGTTGGCAACGTAAGCGGTC
>DATGJV010000086.1:0-4643 GCA_035295005.1 Ktedonobacteraceae bacterium
ATCAATTTCCAGCCTTTTTGCGCAAGTTGACGTGCCAGGGCAAGACCGAGGCCACGCGACGCGCCCGTAATCAAAGCTGTGCGTGTCTGTGCCATATGTATGTTCCTTTCAATAAAAAGAGAGTTGTTTGATTTCACTCTACAACAAAAAGAGAGGGATGGTATTGAGCAAGAGGACAGTTCGCAGCTGTCCTTTTGGGCAATCTTCCTGGCATACCCCCAGCACTGTAGGGGCCTGCTTTAGCACGCCCGACTCGACGAGCGCAGCAATGTCGAGTCACCATTTCTGTCGCGTCATGCATGAGGATTAATGCAGCAAGCACGTAGCATATGCAAAATGGATAATTGCATTGTGATGGGAAATTCGGACTGCACATTGCTGCGCTCGTGCAGGTGGGTGCGCTCAAGCGGACCCCTACAGTTGGTGGGTGCGCTCAAGCGGACCCCTACATTGCTGCGCTCGTGCAGGTGGGTGCATCTGCTATAATGTAGCTACTGAATAGTTATAAGGAGATATTGTATGGAAGAAGCACCAAAAAAACCTCGTTCGCGAATGACATGGTATATTTCTGGGGCGCTGGCAGTGATAGTGATAGCGGCGATAGTAGTGACGTTGCTGGTAACACATCGCGGCGGGCCGTCCGCCAATGCGCCGAGCGCACAGCAGTTGATTAAGAATGCACAGACAGCGATTCAGAACGTGACATCGTATCATTTTAACTTGACGGTGGATAATCCTGGCACGGGTGGGATTCTGGTGATTAAAAGCGCGGACGGCGATATACTGGTACCGCACAGGCTCAAGGCAAACGCGAGCGTGCTGATACTGGGGAATGTGGTGCAGGTGCAGATTATCACTATTGATAGTAACCAGTATGTGACCGATCCAATCACGGGCAACTGGACACGTACAACAGGTCTCCTTGACCCGCGCTCGCTCTCGAACTCGAATACGGGCGTGGCGGCTATTCTCGGCCATATTCAGAATCCCAGTAGTCCTACCGATGCCAATGTTGGGGGTACTTCGTGCTGGAGCATTAATGGCACGCTGGATGCGAAGTATCTGGCGGGTATTACCGGCGGTGGTGCGCCCGCGGGTTCCACCGTCGCGGTTACGGCCTGTATAGGCAAGTCGGATAATCTGCCGTACCAGATTAAGATGACCGGCATAGCGGCGGCGGGCGATAATAAGAATACGGTACGTACCTTCACATTATCGAAATTTGGCGAGAGTCTGACGATTAACGCGCCTATTAAGTAAGGATTTCTGGCGGGAGGACGTATGACGCAACGCTCTATACTGGCTGACAAAGGGCGCAACGCGGCGCGATTGGCGATATTCGCCGCGTGCGCCGCCGTCTTCCTCACGGCGCTTGACCAGACGGTTGTGGTCACGGCATTGCCGCAGATGATTACGGATTTGCAGATACCAATTACGCAGCTCGACCGCGCCGCGTGGATTATCAGTGGCTATCTGCTGGGCTACGTGGTGGCAATGCCGTTGATGGGGCGTGTCTCTGATATGTACGGGCGGAGGCGCGTCTTCCTCATCTGCCTCGGTATCTTCGCCTCTGGTTCGCTGCTTTGCGGACTCAGCCCGGTACTGGGCAATCTGGTAGATATCTCCTTTTTGCAGAATGTTGGTATTCCTGTAGACTCGCCTGGACTGGTCTGGCTGGTCGCGGCGCGTTTTGTACAGGCGGCAGGAGGCGGTGCGATTGTTCCAGTTGCGATGGCGGTTGCCGGGGATTTCTATGGCGAGCAGCGACGGGCAATGGCGCTTGGGCTGGTGGGGCTGGTCACGGAGGCGGGCGGCGTACTTGGCCCGCTCTATGGCTCGATCATCGTGCAGACATGGGGCTGGCAAGCTATTTTTTACCTGAATATTCCCCTTGTCGCCGTTCTGTGTTTCTTGATATGGCGCTTTGTACCCGCGAGTACGCACCTGCAAGAGCGGATTGATATCCCCGGAGCATTGCTGCTCGGCGCTTCGCTCGTCTGTCTCAGCCTGGGTCTATCGCAGGAGGCGGCACAAATCAGCCCGACGAAGGTTGCACCGGGTGCGGCACCGATACAGAATAATCCGTTGCTCATCGTTGCCGCGATTGTTTTGCTGGCGGCCTTCATCGCACTGGAGGTCTTCACGGAGCGGCGCAAACGCTGGCCCGTGGTGGAACTCTCGCTCTTCCGGCGTTCCGCATTCTCCGCGACTGCGCTGGTCAGTTTGCTGGTGGGGGCAGCGTTGATTATCGCAATGGCCGATATTCCCATTTTTATTGACACGGTGCTGGGGAAATCGGCTATTTATAGCGGACTCGCATTGCTGCGTCTCACGGTCATGATACCGGTGGGCGCAATTCTTGGTGGCTGGCTCTGCCCACGCATCTCTTGCCGGGTAACGGCGCTACTGGGTCTCTGTTTGACGGCTATTGGCTTCTGGCTAATGCATCTGTGGCCGCTGAACGTCAATGAACTCCAGATTACGGCCAGCACGTTGACCGGCGGACTCGGTTTTGGGCTGGATTGCACCCATTGGTACTACCGCGATCAATGCCGCCAGCCAGCGACAAATCGGCATGGCCTCGTCGGTGGTGACGGTGCTACGCATGGTGGGCATGATTCTTGGTCTGGCAGCTCTCACTTCGTGGGGATTGGGGCGTTTTCGCACGCTTGTCAGCGCGTTTGTGCCGCCGAAAGGGGTTCTCGCGTTCAGCCCGGCGTACAATACGCTCTATGGCAATTACGTGATTGGCGCGGCCCATGATGTCTATACCGCTATTTTCCTGGCGGCTGGTATTCTCTGCGTAATAGCAATCATCCCGGCTTGCTTTCTCGAAGGGAAAAAACTCTCACCCTACCTCGTTCGTACTACAGGTAGAATAGAAAGTATAGATACTACGGATACAGATGATTTGCGCACGATTGAAAACAGAGCATTTCCTTTGAGCAACAATGAGTACCGCCAGCCAGAAAGCGAAACGAGCGTACCGCATGAGTAACAACCGCACGGGACAAGACAACAATTGGGATGATGAACTGGACATAGAGCAAGGAGGCTATGATACGGATGATTCGCGTCCGCGTAGACGACGAATGCCGCCGGAGCAGCCACCGCAGAGGCGTCCACGTCCCACAACTGAGTCCCGGCAGCCACCGACGCAACGTCCACGCCGGACAACCGATTTTGATCAATCACAACGTGCGCAACGCCCACGCCCAACATCCGATCTGGAGTATGAGCAGGATTATCCACAGGACGCGCAACGGCGACGTACTTACACAGATGCACAACAGCAAGGGCGTCCGCGTTCAAACTCAGATAGAACTGAGGGGCTGGATAGAACGCAAAGGCAGCGTCCTCCTACGGAATATGATGTGCCACAGTCGCCGCGCCCACGTCCAAATACGGGTTCGCAGTCGCGGCAAACGCAAACGCGCCGACGACCACGTTCTAGCACGAGCTATCAACGGGAACGGCGACCGCGCCGCACCTGGCCGTGGCTGGTGTTTGGTTGCCTGGGGGGTATCTTACTGGTGGTGATCGGAATCGGTATCGCTGCTTACCTGGCTGTGCGCAGTTCGACCGGCGGCGGTATCAATATTGGCGGCATCGGCATTGGCAATACGAGTACCTATACACAGCATAATGCGCAGCCGGTACAGATTTCCAACATTTCCCAGCTACAAATCCATAACCAGATTGGCGATGTTACGATCACTGTTGACCCTAATACCTCAACTCCGCTGGTCAGTACGACAAAAAAAGTGAAGGCAGGCAGCCAGAGTGATGCGAACAGCCAGTTCAACAGCATTGCTGTGCAAATACAACCAGCCGGTACACCCGCGACCACGCTGGCGGTGAATGCCAGTGTTCCCAATAACAATAGTATCTTCGGCAACCATAACGATAGCGTTGATATAGTGATTACGTTACCACCCGGCGTGAATACTAGCAGCACACCGGTTGTTCTCAATGGAGGCAGCCCCACCAGCAACATTACCTCTGTCGGCAACGTCACTATTAGCGGGCTGAACGGCACGCTGAATGTCAAGAATGATATTGGCAATATCACCGTGCAGAACGCCATGCTCAGTCCTGGTTCAACGCTGGGAACCGGCACCGGCAACGTCACCTTCAACGGCGCTCTGGATACAGCATCTGGTTCCAGCAGCAATCAATCCATCTACACCATTCAGAGCGAGGCCGGAAATCTGGATGTGACACTACCAGCGAACATCAATGTGACGCTTGACGCCTACACGAATGCCGGCAACATCACCACTGATTTCAACCTGAGTCAGATTAAGCAGCAGGACGGCTCCTACAATGGCCCTATGGTCTATGGGACGCAACCGAATGCTCTGCTCAAACTGCACGTGAGTTCGGGGAATGTTGCGTTGCATAAGGCGTAATTGAGATGCAAGAAGGGACGCGACATTGCTACACTCGTCGCGGTGGGCGCGATAAATCGGGCCCCTACGCGCCTGCGGGCGCATGGGCTACACACCCGCACCTGCGGGCGTAGGTCAGGCCAGTGCCGCAGCACTGTAGGGGTCCGCTTCAGCGCACCCAGGGCACGAGCGATAGCGATGTGCCAGTCCTTTTTTCCTCTTGCCTTGTTGTAAGGAGAGAGTAAGAAAACG
>DATGJV010000087.1:0-3445 GCA_035295005.1 Ktedonobacteraceae bacterium
GGTAGCCGCCGGAGGCGTTGTTTCCTGTCCATGCGCAACGTGAGCTTGCTCAGGTGTCATGCCACGCCCCTGCAACCACGCGGCGACAAAAGCTTTTTCGCTTCCCTGGAGACGTGCGCTGGCAACCGAACGCTCATAGGCGGCCTGTTCAACAGGAGGTCTGGGTATAGAACTCGACTCGCGCAGAGCCTCTGCCGCTCCCCAGAGTCGAGCAGCCCATGCAGCCTTGCCTTGCGCCACAAGCACGGGTGCCAGCCCTTCCAGGCAGGAGGCGATCAGACCTGGATGCCTTAATTCCCTGGCAATTGTCAGGCTCTCTTCGTAAAGAGTATACGCCTGGGAGTTATTCCCCTGAGTCGCCACAACACGCGCTAACTGAGAGAGCGATTCAGCAATACCATGCAGAGACCCCACCTCCCTGTAGAGTTTTACTCCCTTTTCAAGAAAGGAGTATGCGCCGTCAATATCACCCTGGTTGAGTGCGATCTGCCCTTTGAGAGTATATGAATAGGCGATGCTATCCTTGTCGCCCAACTCCCTGGCGAGCGCAAAACCCTCCGCAAGCAACGCATCTACTGCCACCTGATCGTTTTGAGAAACAAAGAGCATCTGCGCCATGTGTATGAGTGAGAAGGTAATACCCCTTTTATGCTGCATCTGCCGGTGCAAGGCCAGGCTCTGCTCGAACAAAGAGCGTGCCCTGGCAAATTCGCCTGAGATACCGTCAAACAAACCCAGGAGATATAGCGACCAGGCAATCTGGTCCTTATTCTGTATCTCTCTAAAGAGTACCAGTGCTTTATCCAGCAATAAACGTCCTTTTGTTGGTTCGCCTCTCGTCGAGGCAACGGCTCCCAGTAGATAGAGGGAAAACGCGACTCCCGGCTGGTCTCCAAGTTCCTGGTAAAGCGCCAGGCTTTCCTGGCACAGGGTTTGTGTGTGATCATAATCGTTCTGACTGACAGCCAGATTCGCGGCGGTCATGAGGGCTTTTGCCAGCACAGATGCCGAAACCTCGCCACTTTCAGCCAGCGCCTCCTCCAGAAAGGTTCGCCCCTCGCTGATATGGGCATGCACTAACCAGAACCGCCGCAATGCACCTCCCAGACGCAGAGCCATCTCCATACGGTGCCTGGCTTTCCCTTGCTCCAGCGACCAGTGCAGCGCCGCTCGCAGATTATCATGCTCATGCTCTAATCGCTCCAACCACTTTGCTTGCTCCGGCCCCCCGAACTCTGGCTCCGCCTTCTCGGCCAGCGCCAGATAGTAGGCAGCATGCGCCTGACGGGTAATCTCTTCCTCACCACTGCTGGCAAGAGCTTCCAGGCCATACTCACGAATGGTCTCCAGCATCACGAGATTCGCTTCCTCTCCCTCCTGCTCTCTCTGTTGCAACAGGCTCTTATCAATAAGCGAGGCCACGCCATCCAGGATATGAGCCGTGCCGTCGGCAAATACGCCACACACAGATTCAACCGCGTCCAGCGTGTAACTACCCACGAAAACAGAGAGGCGTTGGAAGAGACGCTGCTCTGCTGCATCTAACAGATCGTAGCTCCACGCGATGGTATTGCGCAGCGTCTGTTGCCGGGCAGGAGCATTTTGTACTCCACCCGTTAACACAGACAGCGTGTGTGACAGCCGCTGGAGCAGCGCCTGTGGTGGCAACAGTTTGATACGTGCGGCAGCCAATTCGATAGCCAGAGGCAAGCCATCCAGGCGTATGCAGATTTCGGCGATGGCATGCGCATTTCCATCAGTCAGGAGAAAATCGGGCCTGACAGCCTGAGCCCGTTGCACAAAGAGAGCGACTGCCGCATACTGCGCGAGGTCCTCGCTGGCGAGAGGATGTGCCTGAGCGGGCAGCGAAAGTGGAGGTACTGGGAATTCCTGCTCGCCTTGAATATGCAACGCGGCGCGGCTCGTCACTATAATTTTCACACGCGGGCAGGCAATGAGTAATTCGGCGAGGTCCGGGGCGGCTGACACTACATGCTCAAAGTTATCCAGTAGTAACAGAAAGTGCTTAGCGTGCAGGAATGTTTTCAAATACTCCAGGTCTTCTGCTATCGAGTTTTGTGGGGAGTGTTGATGATTCAGGCCGAGCAGATGGGCAATAGTAGGAATGACCAGGAGCGGATCGCTGACAGGAGCCAGAGGAACAAAGCACAATCCATCAGGAAACACATCGAGAAGGCCGGTTGCAATCTGTACGCCCAGGCGCGTTTTGCCAATACCCCCCATGCCGGTGAGCGTCACAAGCCGTACATCCACACGGCGCAACAATGCACATACCATTGCTACCTGCTGCTCGCGACCTATGAATGAAGTGAGTTGTACAGGCAAGTTATTGAACTGAATATCTGATGTTTTCGATAGCGAGTTCCCGATCAGAACGACACCTCCTCCGCGTGGGCATTTTTTCGCATCGTCAATCTACACAGGTAATTCTTCGCACGACAGGCAATGTGCCGCGTGCCAAAAATTTGCCTGCATTCAAGAAATTTTCCCGATGATATACACAGCCTTGAGCGATTACACTTCTATCATGAAGGAACGGTACATTCTCTATACAACAGTATAAGATACCTTGTTCTCTATCGCAAGCACATTGCTGCGAAACTTGTATATTCAATCACAGGGAGAAGTTTTGTTATGCGTTCAACCGAAGAGAAAGAGATTCTGACGCCTACAGACGTAGAGGTGCAGCCACGCCTGCAGCGCAACGCTCTGAATCTCTTCCAGATTCTTTCATCTAACCTGGCAGTCCTGGCACCCGCGGAGGGCATCTTTCTGAGTATCGGACTGGCTGTGGCGTTCCTGGGGTCGCGTGCGCCCTGGGCTTTTGCGATTGCAGCCGTGGCTATTCTTACCATTGGCAATACGTTAAGCGAGTTCAGCCGCGTGCGGCCCAGCACGGGCTCATTCATTTCGCTGCTTGGCACCAGCCTGCAAAGCTACTCACCACGCCTCGCGGTGTTCGTTTCAACAACATGCATTATGCTTTTACAGCTTGCTTATCCCGTTGGTCTCGCGGCAACAGTCGTGTTCCTCGGTTCGTGGGTGAATTCGTTTGTGCCAGCACTGAACTGGATGCTTGTATCGGTAGCGGCAGTTGTGCTGATAACGCCACTGGTACTGCGTGGGGTGGTCGTTCCCACCATCTGGTGTTTCATCTTTTTTAGCATCGAAGCGGCTGGACTCGTGGTGCTTTCCATTGTTGTCCTCTTCATGACGGGCGGCCATAGTAATGTGCCATTCACTAACCTGGGTGGGATGCCAGGCTTCAGCGGACTCCTGCTCGCCTTTCCAATCATCATCTCAGGGTATATCGGCTGGGAAACCGCAGTGCCGCTGGCCGAGGAGTCAAAGAATCCGCGCCGCCATATTCCCATCACCATCTATGCATCCATCCTTATAATGGGTGTGATCTACCTGCTGTCCT
>DATGJV010000088.1:0-3269 GCA_035295005.1 Ktedonobacteraceae bacterium
CTTGCGGGTGTCCTGGATTTCATTGCTCCACCGTGTTCAGTCAATCGAACACTAGGGGTGCAAGAAGACGTAGAGAGGAGCCAGTACCAGCGTGATCGTGCTGAGCAGTTTGATCACCACGTGTAGCGATGGGCCGGCAGTATCCTTGAAGGGGTCGCCGACAGTATCGCCAACCACACCAGCTTTGTGCGGCTCGCTCTTTTTGCCAAGTACAGTGCCTTTGGGATCGAGGCGGTCAACCATCTCACCATCGGCATCCACGCGCAGGTAACCTGCTTCAATGTACTTTTTCGCGTTGTCCCACGCACCACCACCGTTGTTGAGGAAGAGCGCAAGGACGATACCGCCCATCGTGCCGACCATCAGCATACCTGCCTCTGCCGATGGGCCGAGGATAACACCGACGGCGATAGGCGTGAGAACGGCGACGAGACCGGGCAATATCATAGCGCGAAGTGCACCACGAGTACTGATATCTACACAGCGAGCATAATCGGGGTCAACACGGTCAGCAGGATTCTCCGCCATAATTTTGGGATTATCGCGGAACTGACGACGTACCTCTTCGATCATACGTTTGGCGGCTGCACCAACGGCGCGAATTGCCAGTGCGCTGAAGAAGAACATGAGCGTGATACCGATCAAAGCTGCGATGAAAACAGAGATATCGGCGAGATCAACACGGTAAACGGCTGCATTGTGCTTATAGGAGTACAGCACATCCAGGTAGGCGCTGAAGAGCAGGAAGGCGGCCAGTGCGGCGGAGGCGACACCATAGCCCTTAGTTAAAGCTTTTGTAGTGTTACCAACGCCATCAAGCGCGTCTGTGATATCGCGCACGGACTCGGCTTGACCGCCCATTTCGGTGATGCCGCCGGCGTTATCAGTGATTGGGCCGAAGGTATCCATTGCGAGAATGTATGCGCAACTCATGAGCATGCCCATTGTGGCAACTGCGGTACCAAAGATACCACCGACGTTGATGACTCCGGGATTAATGCTCGGAGGAATCACAATGTTCACCTGACTGCCCAGGAAGAAAGATAATCCCAACGCGCCGCAGATAGCCAGGACTGGCAGCGCAACACACTCGAAACCGACGGCGATACCGGTGATGATCGTTGTAGCAGGGCCGGTGAGTGTGGCGGCGGCAATTTCACGGACAGGACGCCATGTACCGGCGGTGTAGTACTGCGTGATATACACGAAGGCGATACTCAGCACAATACCTGTTGTACCTGCCAGCCCGAACCAGACCCAGGCCGGTATTCCATCGCTCCCTGATACTCCATGACCGCTCAAGAGCAGGTAGCTACCCAGGAAGACACCAACAACGGAGATGACGCAGGTGATAATGTAGCCAATGCTCAATTGCGTCATAGCAATTTCACCAGGGTCTCTACCGGCGGCCTTATCAGGTTCAACAACAACAGAAGGGCGAACATACATCAAGCCGATTGCGGAAGCAATCAAACCAAAGGCACGAACGACCAGTGGGAACAGAATCCAGCCGATGTTGTGAGTTGAGCTAAAGAGAGCGACACCGAGAATCATTGCGCCAATATTTTCGGCGGCGGTGGACTCAAAGAGGTCAGCGCCACGACCGGCGCAGTCACCCACGTTGTCGCCTACAAGGTCTGCGATGACGGCGGGGTTACGTGGGTCGTCTTCAGGAATATTGGCCTCTACCTTACCCACGAGGTCGGCACCCACATCGGCGGCTTTGGTATAGATACCGCCGCCAAGCTGAGCGAATAATGCAACAAAACTGGCACCGAAGCCGAACCCAACAATGAGGGAGGGGGTTAATGCTACTGTTGCTGGATCGGTCAATCCGGCCGGGCCACCCGCATAAGACAGGAAGACGATGGAAACGCCGAGCAGCGAGAGTGCGACAACCAGGAAGCCAGAAACGGCCCCACCACGCAGCGAGACCATCAGCGCCTCGCCGAGGCTGCGTGTAGCGGCGCTGGCGGTGCGACTATTCGATTTCACGGCAACGTACATTCCGATGTAGCCAGAGAGACCGGAGCAGAACGCACCAATCAGGAAGGCCACTGAAGTGTGCCATGCGAGATTCCACTTTAATGCTGAATCGCCCTGACCAAGCAAGGCAAGCACCGCACCTACAACAATTGCCGCGAGAACGGCGAGGATAGCGATTGTGCGGTATTGACGGTTGAGGAAGGCCATCGCGCCTTTAAATATGGCATCGGCGACCTTCTGCATGGCAGGTGTGCCAGTGTCTTTGCGTAGAACGAAGTTCGCAAGGTAGACTGCGAACAACACGGTGAGGAGCCCTACGCCAATAGGAACCCAAATATAGTTACTCACGATAAAAAACGCCCTCCTTAGGCTCATGAAAGTTTGGCATGTCAGCTTTGACCGCCAGGGGGAACGTCAGGCACTACAAAAATTGCGTGCATTGAAAAAACTCTGAATCATCTTACCTGAACGTAAGCATGGTTGAAAGATGATCTTGCAAAGTACGGCTCTTCTTTTTTGGAAGAGAAATTCAGTCGCAACTTAGTTTAACATAGTGTTTGTTCTGTGACAAGTATTTTTGGTAACAAAAACCACGGATATCGGCGGTATGATTTGCACAAATTGCACCTGTTTCTGGAACCAGTGTTACAAAACGCCTGATTTTCCTGACATAGCCGCTTGCATGCGTGGCAGCAATGGCACCAGTTGTTTTTTGCGCGAGACAAGCCCTTCGACAAGCGCACTGTGTCCATCCGGCTCCAGGGGAACGCGCAGCACGTCGGCTACAGCTTGCTCACCGCCCCATATAAGGAGGTGGCATTGCATGTTGATGATGTCAACGATCATAAAGAGGAACGTGGTATAGTTCCGTTCGTGTGCGATTTGTTCCATCGTCGCGAGCAATTCGGGAATACGTTTCTCGATGGAGGTTGGGCTGGCTGTTTCGACGGTGCCAATGGCAAACTTGGTTTCACCGACGGTGAATTCCTTGAAATCTGAGGTTATCAGTTCCTCGGCGGAACGTGCGTTTAGATCAGTTGCTGCCGCGCCGAAAATTTCCTGTCCGTATTGTTCGATATCTTCGCCTGCAATTGCTGCCAGTTCGGCGGCGACTCGCTCATCTCGTGGCGTACAGGTGGGGGAACGCAGAATTAACGTATCGTATAGAAGTCCGGCGAGCAGTAACCCGGCGACTTCACGAGGAATTTCAACGCCAGCTTCGTGGTAGAGTCCAGCGATAATTGTGCCTGTGCAGCCTACGGGGTCGGCACGGAACATAATCG
>DATGJV010000089.1:0-4701 GCA_035295005.1 Ktedonobacteraceae bacterium
AGCGTTCCCAGTTGCGCATGGTGTGTGGTGAAGTAAAAGCGCCAGAAGCGCAGCGTATGCAATAATATACGATCCGCGGCATCCTGAAGGAATGTATTGTGTACTATCGAAGCAAGGAAGCGATGGATACGCTGGTCATCCTCTAAAAAGCGCATCTCATTCGTTTCCTCGCGAGCAGCCTCCGCTACTTCGACCAATCGGCGAAATTCCGCGAGATCGCCATCCGAGGCATGTTTTACAGCGTAGTAAGCATTGCCACATTCGATGGTTTCACGAGCCTCGAAAATCTCACGCACCTGATCAAGCCCAATAGGCGCGATCATCAAACCCCGTCGCGGTAGCACCGTTAGCAACCGGTCAGTAACCAGGCGTGCTGCCGCTTCATGTACGGGCGTCCGACCGAGGCCGATTTCGGTTGCCAACGATAATTCGTCTATCATTGTGCCTGGGTGCAAGCGTAAATCAATGATCATATCGCGCAGTCGCTTGTAAGCTATCTCACTGGCGCGTACTGTCTTTTTTGTATCTATCTCTGTAGAAATGATGTGGTTTACTCCTCTCACGAATGTCCTGTCTAACAAATTGTACTGCAAGTACGCGAGTCAAGGCAATAATGGCTCCTTTATAACCTGTAGAGTCGCATAGCGTTATCACGCAGCACTGCTACGCCCGCTGCTTCCGCCTCAGTTACACCCAGATCGCCATTTGTCACGCACTCGCCAAGCACCTGCCCCACAATACGACGCCCATTGAGCGCACTGCTCCAGTAGAGTTCGGGTACACCGACGCCATCAGAACTGTAGAGCAGTTTCGAGAACGGAGCCACATCGAATGCTGCCCGTGTAAACTCTACCATCTCATGATAACCCAGGAACGGAATACCATAGGAAAGGTCAAGATAAACATTCTCGTAGACCGTCGCTAGATATGCCCCCTGACGTGTATACGGATAACATTCGTGGAGCAGAACCACCGGCATAGTACGATACTTGCGCTCTTCGAGTACAGCACGCAGGTACAGAGGATTCGCAAGCAGCAAATCAGCGTCGGTATCGCCATAACCGATGTGAAACTGTATGGGCAATTCCTGTCGTGCGGCTTCTACAAAAACAACATGCAGCAAAGTATCCAGCAAAGGCTTATGCGCCAGTCGTACAGTTCCTCTTTCCTGCACCTCGCGACGGGCAACAACAAAAGCTGCTTCAACATCGTCATTGTTCCAGGTGCGGATATCCAGTCCTGTCCGATAAGCCACGACGCTTTTTAATGCCACATAGCCCTGCCCCTGCATGTCGTTCAACTCTGCTCGCAGTGCCTCGACAACTACAGACAATGTATTATGCTCGGCGATCAACCGCTGCATAAGGTTTTCCACCCGCAGCATTGGGGCAACCCGGCAACCGGCCAGGTCAGAGGTCGCTGCATCTGACAGAGTTGACTCAGGCGGCGGGTATCCTTTGTCGAGCAAGAGAACCTCGAAGTGAGCGTCTTGCAGAAACTTACGAATCAAACTATCCTCGTCATATTGCTGGCGTGCTGCCAACACAGCCTCTTCCGTGAGTTCGCATCCAAAGAACATCGCCATTTCGCGTATCAGTCTGTGGTAGAAGAGCGTCGTTGCCACATGTTTGCTACGCATACCAGCATCGCGAGATTCCGTGAAAAGTCGTCGCCATGCCGGTATATCCATCGGTCCCTGAGTACGGTAGAGAGCGTGGCAGTGATTGTCTACAAGCTGAATATGTGATAGGTCTACAGGCGTCACTGAGAACCTCCTGGCTGGCTAGAACTTATAGAAATGGTTGCGGATCTCGAAATTGATATCCTGACTGGCGAAAGCTTTCTCCTCAGAACGACGAACCGCAAGGTAAGACCGGCTCATCAGGTCTCCCATCACTTGCATGAGGAGCTGGTCGTGTTCCAATTCATCCAATGCCTCAGCCATAGTCGTTGGCAGACGGCGAATGTGGTTGCGCTCGCGTTCCGCTGCGCTCAGTTTGGCCGGGTCGTGTTCGCATGGCGCACCGGGATTGAGTTGTCGTTCGATGCCATCCAGACCGGCAGCGATCAGCCCACCAAGTGCGATGTAAGGGTTTGCGCTCCCATCTACCGACTTGAGTTCGAGATTGTAGGTCTGCTCTTCGCGCCCCCAGAATGGTGAGACCACACGCACTGCCGCCTCACGGTTATCGAAGCCCCAGGCTGTGTACGCGGAACTCCACATTTGTGGCTGCAACCGTCGGTACGAATTGTAGCTGGGGCAGGTCAAAGCGATGAGCGCGGGTAAGTGTTCGAGAATACCCGCAATGAAGGAGTACCCAATCTGGCTGAGTCCACGCGGGTGTTGCGAATCGTAGAGCAAATTCCGCCCATTCTCGCTACTCCAGAGGCTAAAGTGAACATGACAGCCACTACCAATTTCATCTGGGAATGGTTTGGGTGCGAAGCTAGCCAGGAGGCCATGATTCAATGCCACTCCACGCACGGTATCACGGAGCTTGATCTGGTTGTCGGCGGCACGCACGCCGGGAGTATGCCGCACCGAGATTTCTTGCTGCCCAGGGCCAAACTCATTGATGGCTTGCTCTACGATGATATCCTGTTCGCTCAGAGCCTTCACAATATCATGCATGATCCGCGCCGCGAAGTCCAGCCCGATCGAACTGTAGACGGGGGACTGGTCGAATGGAATGTAGGCACCATCACGTTCGCGGGCCAGGTAAAACTCGTTCTCAAAGGTGGCTTCCACCTTGATGCCGAGGCTCTCAGCTTTTACCTGCATATCTTTCAGGAATAAGCGGGGACACGAACCCCAATTCAAGTGATTATGATCTAACTGATCACAAATAAGACTTGTACTACTCGGCGTCCACGGCAATACGCTGAACGTCTCAGGGTCAGGCACCAGACGAATCTCTCCAACAGGTTCCATTCCCTCCACGTCTACAATCTGCTCGAGCAGATTCATCGCCATCTGGGCACGGGTTAGCCCCAGACCTTCGCGGAGCTTATGCGCCAGATGCGAAGCATGGATCACCTTAGCGCGTGTCACTCCACTATGATCGCAATAGAGGAAACGCACGAATTGAACTCCCGTTGCCTGTACCCGGTTGATCACTTCTGCATTATTCATGTTACGCCTTCCAATCCGCTTACTCGTCGAAACTACAGCATCACATCTCCGCCATTTGGGCCGAGCGTTTGGCCCACATAATACGATGCATCGTTAGAGGCCAGAAATACCGCAGTCGGGACAACTTCGCGCACTTCGCCAAAACGCCCGATCGGTAGCTCTGCCAGCTTTGCCGCTTTCCATTCCTCCGTCTCGGATGCCAGCAAATCGGTGAGAATGGGACCGGGCGCTATGCCATTGACGAGTACGTTTCTGGTCGCGACCTCGCGGGCCAGAGCTTTAGTAAAGGCGATCACCCCACCTTTACTGGCGGAATAGTGTGCGACTTCGCGGCCACCGAGATAGCCAAGCTGTGAGGCAATATTGATAATGCGTCCCCATTCCTGCTCAAGCATATGAGGAAGTACAAAGCGCGTGCAAAGGAACGTGCCACGCAGGTTCACATTGAGTACACGGTCCCAGTCCGCTACTGGCAAATCCTCCACCAGCGACTGTGTGAAAATGCCAGCATTATTCACCAGAATGTCTATATGTCCAAATGTTTTCAGGACAGTATCCACCATTGCCCGCACCTGTTGCTCATCAGCAACGTCGGTCTGGATATACAGGGCATTGCGCCCGGCACGCTGTATCGCCTCAAGTACCGACCTGGCTTGATCGCCGCTCGCTATATCAGCGATTGCAACATCGGCTCCCTCGCTCGCGAACGCTTCCGCAATCCCGCGTCCAATGCCACGTGTTCCCCCCGTGACAATGGATGTCCTGCCAGCTAACTTGCCCATAGTACACTTCCTCCGTCTATTATATCATTTAATCTAGTGTTCATCCCTGTTCGCCGGTTAATGTTCCTCCGTCGCCCAACTACGACCTGTGTTGCTGACCTTTCTGCCAGACAGCCAGGATATCGTCAGATTTGACAACATCGAAGCGATGGCGGAGCAGGAAAAGCGATGCCTCGTGCTGCTGTGGGTCATCGCTTGCAACGCAGTCCTCCGGTATGACAACATAATAATCGTTGAAAAGGGCATCTCGTGCGGTCGATTCAACACACCCTTCTGTGGTGCAGCCAGCCATAACCACCGTCTCGATACCATTGCTTCGTAGAAGCATATCCAGGTTTGTCCCCCAGAAACCGCTTGAACGGTACTTCTGCACGACAAGATCGCCGGGTTGCGGTACCAGTTCCGCGATGATTTCCTGTCCTGATGTACCTTCCACCGTGTAAAGCAGCGGCTCAGTTCTCTGATGAGAGGCCATGTGAAGCCGCATGTTGAAACGAATTTGCGCTGGAGATTCGCTTCTGCGGCCAGGCAGCACGGTCATCTGAACGATGATGACCTGCACATCCACGGCTCGTGCGCCTTGTACAAGGCGCACGAGCCGTGGAATCATAGGTGGATACATCGAGAGGTCTATACCCAACCGTCCAAAAGCCCATCCCGGCTTGCAGAAATCATTCTGCATATCTATAACTACTAACGCTGTGTGACGTGTATCAATCAGTTCCTCAAGTGTCATGTAAATGCGTTTATTCTCGACTGTGATCATATTCCTCCACCATATCACAT